>NZ_AJVM01000002.1:0-123799 GCF_000281735.1 Rhizobium sp. AP16
CCGCCCGCCATTCAGTGGCAGGGTCACAAGGCGGTGGAGCGGCAAGATCTCGACTTCTTTCATGATCTTTTTGCCGGACAGGTCGCTTCGCGCCTGTCACAGGTGGCATCCGCCGTACAACAGCAGATCATCGTCGGCTTCCAGACCATACCACGCTTCCTGTTGAAAATGGTTGGGTCCTTGGTTCTGCTCGGCGCGCTATCCTGGCAGCTCGCCCTGCCTGTTTTCATCTGGATTGCACTTAACGTCCTGCTCACCGTCAAGATGGCGCCGATCTTTGCCGAACGCTCGCGCCGCACCGCCAAGCTGCGCAGCCTCGTAGCCGGAGCCATTACCGATCTCTATAGCAACATGCAGATGATCAAGCAGTTCGCGGCGGAGGATAGCGAAGCGGGTGCCATCCGCAGCATCATTCAGAAGTCCGTACGAACACAACACAAGGAACAACGTATCTATCGCACGGCGGAACTCGTCGTTATGGCCCTTAACATGGCGCTCTGGCTGTCGATACTCTCCATCGGTCTTTCCGGTTTGGTCGCTGGCTTTCTCACGATCGGTGAATTCGTCGCGGCAGTCTATCTCTTATATGGGCTGTCCGCTTACACCTTCACCTTCCTGCAGATGGGCCAGCAGATCTTCCAGGCGATAGGCACCATTAAGGACGCAATGCCCGTGATGACGACGCCACCCAGCATCACGGATCGGCCCAACGCGGAGAGCCTCGCGGTCAACAGCGGCGAGATTCGTTTCCAGGATGTCCGCTTTGCATATAAGTCCGGGAAGCCTGTTATCGATAATCTGTCGCTGACGGTTCGGCCCGGCGAGAAGGTAGGGCTGGTCGGCCTCTCCGGGGCTGGCAAGACGACGCTGGTGAGTCTGCTGCTGCGCTTCTACGACATCGGAGACGGCGCGATCCTCATCGACGGACAGGACATTCGCGAGATCACACAGGCAAGCCTTCGCCGCAACATCGGAGTCATCGCGCAGGACGTCGCGCTGCTGCACCGTTCGGTCGGTGATAACATCCGCTACGGCCGACCGGAGGCGACGCAGGACGAAATCGAACAGGCGGCAAAGACGGCAAAAGCCGATGGATTCATCAACGATCTTGCGGACGGCGAAGGCCGTAAGGGCTACGACGCCTTCGTCGGTGACCGCGGCATCAAGCTCTCCGGTGGTCAGCGGCAGCGCGTAGCGATCGCTCGCGTTATGCTGAAAGACGCGCCGATCCTCGTGCTCGACGAGGCGACCTCCGCCCTCGATAGTGAATCGGAGGCCGCCATCCAAGAAAAACTCAACCTCGTTATGGAGGGAAAGACGGTGATTGCCATCGCACATCGCCTTTCGACCATCGCCATGATGGACCGGATCGTCGTGCTCGATCAGGGTCGTGTCCTGGAAGAAGGCAGGCCGGACGAACTAATCGAGCAGGATGGCCTGTTTGCCCGCCTGTGGAAACGCCAGACCGGCGGCTTTATCCCCGAAGAAATCAATTAGCGATATTTTCGCCGCGAATTCATAATTTATGAAACGAAATCAATATCTTTGAAAGGTCGACACTTCCTGCCGCATATCAAAAAGGGGCGGAACTCTCGTCCCGCCCCTCTCAAATTTCAAACACCAATCTCAGTGGCTGTCACGGTTCATCGGAATGTCCGAGCCGCGTGCGCCAACCAGGAAGTCCAGGTCGGCACCGGTATCGGCCTGCATAACCGTCTTCACATAGAGACCACCGTAGCCGCCGGCGAGTGGCTTGACCGGGGACACCCAGGCAGCGCGGCGCTTGGCCAGCTCTTCGTCGGAGATCTCGAGCTGGATCGTGCGGGCCGGCACATCGACCGAGATCAGGTCGCCATTCTGAACCAGCGCCAGAGGCCCGCCATCGGCGGCTTCCGGGGCGGTGTGCAAAATGACGGTGCCGTAGGCGGTGCCGGACATGCGCGCATCGGAGATGCGGATCATGTCGGTGATACCCTTTTTCAGCACCTTCGGCGGCAGGCCCATGTTGCCGACTTCGGCCATGCCCGGATAGCCCTTCGGGCCGCAGTATTTCAGCACCATGATGCAGTTCTCGTCGATGTCGAGATCGTCGCGGTTGATGCGGGCGTGGTAATCCTCGATGCTTTCGAAGACAACAGCGCGGCCCTTGTGCTGCATGAGATGCGGTGAGGCGGCCGACGGCTTCAGCACGGCGCCCTTCGGCGCCAGATTGCCGCGCAGAACCGCGATGCCGCCCGACTGCGTCAGCGCCTTTTCACGCGGGACGATGACGTCGTCATTGTAGTTGACGACATCCTTGACGCCGTCCCAGATGCTTTCGCCGGTGACGGTAATCGCATCCTTATGCAGCAGGCCCATGTCGCCGACCGCCTTGATGACGACGGGCAGGCCGCCGGCATAATAGAACTCTTCCATCAGGTGCTTGCCCGAGGGCTGCAGGTTGACGATGGTCGGAACTTCGCGGCCAAGGCGATCCCAGTCGTCGAGCGACAGATCCACGCCGATGCGGCCGGCGAGCGCCAGCAGATGCAGCACGGCATTCGTGGAACCACCGACGGCGCCGTTGACGCGGATGGCGTTCTCGAAGGCTTCCTTGGTCAGGATGTCGGAAGGCTTCAGGTCTTCCTTGACCATGTCGACGATACGACGGCCGGAGAGCTGCGAGATCACGCGGCGGCGAGCGTCGACCGCCGGGATGGCGGCGTTGCCCGGCAGGGTCATGCCGAGGGCTTCGGCCATCGACGCCATGGTCGAGGCTGTGCCCATGGTCATACAGCTGCCGGCCGAGCGGGCCATGCCCTGCTCCGCATCCATGAACTCTTCCAGCGACATCTCGCCGGACTTGACCATTTCCGAGAACTGCCAGACAGCCGTGCCGGAGCCGACATCCTTGCCACGCCATTTGCCGTTCAGCATCGGGCCGCCGGACACCAGAATGACCGGGATATCGACCGAGGCCGCACCCATCAGAAGGCTCGGCGTGGTCTTGTCGCAGCCGCCGAGCAGCACGACGCCGTCGACCGGATTGCCGCGGATCGCCTCTTCGACGTCCATGGCCGCGAGATTGCGGAACATCATCGCCGTCGGGCGCAGCGTGCTCTCGCCGACCGAGAACACCGGAAACTCGACCGGGAAACCGCCAGCCTCGTAAACGCCGCGCTTCACGCGCTCTGCAAGATCACGCAGATGCGCGTTGCAGGGCGTCAGCTCCGACCAGGTGTTACAGATGCCGATGATCGGACGGCCGTCAAACGTGTCGGCCGGCAGGCCCTGGTTCTTCATCCAGGAGCGGTGCA
Source organism: Rhizobium sp. AP16 (assembly GCF_000281735.1). Taxonomy (NCBI): domain Bacteria; kingdom Pseudomonadati; phylum Pseudomonadota; class Alphaproteobacteria; order Hyphomicrobiales; family Rhizobiaceae; genus Rhizobium; species Rhizobium sp. AP16. The sequence continues at coordinate 3,297 of NZ_AJVM01000002.1, forward strand.
TGATCGCGTTCTTGCCGGTGCCGCCGAACCAGTCATAGGAGCGCAGTCTGCGCGGCCATTCAGCTTTCTTCTTCATAATCTCAGTACCTTTTTTCCGTCGTCCAGGGCGCCTCGTACGAACCTGGACATTGAAATCGATGGTCAGGCCAGCGTGTAGGCCGTCTTGACCGTGGTGAAGAACTCGGCGGCGTATTTGCCCTGTTCGCGCGGGCCGAAGGACGAGCCTTTGCGGCCGCCGAACGGCACATGGAAGTCCACACCCGCCGTCGGCAGGTTGACCATCACCATGCCGGCTTCGGCATTGCGCTTGAAATGCGTCGCATGCTTCAGGCTGGTGGTGGCAATGCCGGAGGACAGGCCGAACGGCGTGTCGTTGGCGACGGCAAGCGCCTCTTCATAGTTCTTCACCCGAATGACCGAGGCGACCGGCCCGAAGATCTCTTCGCGGCTGATGCGCATCTGGTTCGTGGCTTCCGTAAACAGCGTCGGCTGCAGGTAGAAGCCGGGCGTCTCGCGGCTGATGATCTCGCCGCCGAAAGCGAGCTTGGCGCCTTCCTGCTTGCCGATCTCGATATAGTCCGTGTCGGTCTTCAACTGCTTGGCATCGACGACCGGGCCGATATGCGTGCCGGCCTTGACGGCATTGTCGACGTTCAGTGTCTTCAGCTTCTCCGTCAGCGCCGCCACGAACTTGTCGTGGATGCCTTCGGTGACGATCAGGCGAGACGACGCGGTGCAGCGCTGGCCGGTCGAGAAGAAGGCGGAGTTGGCGGCGGCTTCAACGGCAACCGTGAGATCCGCATCGTCAAGAACGACCATCGGGTTCTTGCCACCCATTTCCAGCTGATACTTGCGGCCGTGCTCGACGGAGGACAACGCCACGCGCTTGCCCGTGCCGACGGAGCCGGTGAAGGTGAGGCCCGACAGGACCGGGCTGTCGAGCATGGCCTGGCCGACGACCGAGCCCTTGCCCATGACAAGGTTCAAGACGCCCTTCGGCAGGCCGGCGCGGTGAAGAATATCGACGATCGCCCAGGAGCAGCCCGGCACCAAATCGGCGGGCTTGAAGACGATGGTGTTGCCATAGCAAAGCGCCGGCGCGATCTTCCAGGCCGGAATGGCGATGGGGAAATTCCAGGGCGTGATGATGCCGATGACGCCGAGCGGCTCGCGGGTGATTTCGACGCCGATGTTCGGACGCACGGAAGGCAGCACTTCGCCCGCAAGACGCAGCGCCTCGCCGGCAAAGAAATCAAAAATCTGGGCGGCGCGGATGGTCTCACCGATCGCCTCAGGTAGCGTCTTGCCCTCTTCGCGGGCAAGCAGAGCGCCAAGCTCGTCCTTGCGGGCAAGGATCTCATCGCTGGTCTTTCGGAGGATCGAGTGACGCTCGAGGATCCCCGAACGCGACCATGCCGGAAACGCAGTCTTGGCGGCAGCAATCGCATCCGCAACGTCCTGGACGCTGGCGCTGGCGTAGAGGCCGACGACCTCGTTGGTGTCCGACGGATTGATGTTCTCGGCGCCGGTCGTACCGGTCCATTCGCCGGCGATCAGATTCTGATGAATGGTCATGGCTTCATGCCTTCCTGGATCTTTTTGAAAACGACCGGCCGCACAGGCGCAGCCGGCCTCGACGGATTAGAGCTGGCGAACCGCCACAGTCTCCTCAGTGGCAACGGCGAGCGGATTGCGCAGCGGCAAGCCGAATTCGGCGACTTCGATTTCAAAGACATCGCCCGCTTCCGGCTTGATGCCGTCGGCGAAAGACAGCGTCGCGGTACCGAACATGTGGACATGAACGTCGCCAGGCGCGCGGAACAGGTCGTACTTGAAGTGATGATATTCGAGATTGGCGAAGGTGTGCGACATGTTCGCCTCGCCCGACAGGAACGGCTTTTCGAAGATCACCTTGTCGCCGCGCTTGATGCGCGAAGAGCCACGGATATCCTCCGGCGCAACACCGATGCGGATTTCCGGGCCGAAGCTTGCCGGACGCAGCTTGGAATGGGCGAGATAGAGATAGTTGATCCGCTCGGTGACGTGATCGGAAAATTCGTTCGAGAGCGCAAAGCCGATGCGGAACGGCGTGCCGTCCTTGGCGATGACATAGATGCCGGCCATTTCGGGCTCTTCGCCGCCATCAAGCGCGAAGGACGGAGAAACGAGTGCCGCGCCCGGAGCTGCCGCGCCATAGCCGTTGCCTTTGTAGAACCACTCGGGCTGTACACCCTTCTCGCCGTCCTTGGGCTTGCCGCCCTCGATGCCCATCTTGAACATCTTCATGGAGTCAGTCAGCGTCTCTTCGGCGGCTTCGCTCGTCTTCTTATGCATGGAATCGCGGGTCGCGGCGGAGCCGAGATGCGTGAGACCGGTGCCGGTCAGGTGCAGGTGAGCGGCGTCCGGATGGGTGATCGGCGACAGGAAACGTCCGTCAGCATAGGCTTTTTCCAGATCGATCGTCTCGCCGAGACCATGTGCCTCGATGACGGAAACGAGAGACTTGCCGCTCTCGGCAGCTTCCATCGCCAGCGCATAGACGCTGCCGGCATTGACGACAGCCTTGGCGATATCGTCGGGTCCGTTGCGCACGGCGACAACGATCTCGCCGTTCGAACCCTTGATCTGGGAAATGAGCATAGTTTCATCCTTTCCTAATAGACAGAGGCTGGATGCATTCCACCGCTCCGGCTCTCAGCGAGAGCCGGACTCTGTCATGGATTTGGTTTTAAATCTCGGCTGAGCGCTTTAGCGATCAGCCCTTGTTCTTGTTGTAGACGTCGATGAAGACGGCGGTGAGCAACACCGCGCCCTTGATCATCTTCTGCGAATCCGTCTGGTAGCCGAGGATCGACATGCCCTGGTTCAGAACACCCATGATCAGGGCGCCGATCACCGCGCCGGTCACCTTGCCGACGCCGCCCGAAGCGGAAGCGCCACCGATGAAACAGGCCGCGATGACGTCGAGCTCCAGACCGTCACCGCCCTTGGCGGTGGCCGAATTCAGACGCGTGGCAACGATGATGCCGGCGATGCTGGCAAGCATGCCCATGTTCACGAAGGTATAGAAGGTCAGGCGCCGGGTATCGATACCGGAGAGCTTGGTCGCCTTCTCGTTGCCACCCATCGCATAAATGCGGCGGCCGATCGTCGTCCGCTGGGTCACGAAGGCATAGATTGCGATCAACACCAGCATGACGATCAAGACGTTGGGCAGGCCCTTGGCGGAGGAAATCTGATAGCCGAGGAACAGGGTCGCTGCAAAAAGCAATAGATTTTGCCCAATGAAGAAGCCCAGCGGTTCGACATCGATACCATGTTTTTCATTCACCTGACGACGACGCCAGGAAAGGAAGAACATCACAATCGGTATGGCGACGGTCAGAAGGATCGATGTTCCGTGGATGCCGCCGATGTCGAAGAAGTCCGGAAGGAAGCCGGTCGCCATGATCTGGAAAGCCGGCGGGAACGGACCGATGCTGCTGCCGCTGCCGGTCATGTTGATGATTGCATAGGTCAATCCGCGAAACACCAGCATGCCCGAAAGGGTCACGATGAACGACGGAATGCGGTGATACGCGACGAAATAGCCATGCCAGGCACCGACAAGGGCGCCCATCGCCAGGCAGATAATCGTCGCGAGAACCAGATTCATCTGCCATTGCACGACAAGGACGGCGGCAACCGCGCCGACGAACCCGACGACGGAGCCGACAGACAGGTCGATATGGCCGGCCACGATGATCAACAGCATGCCAAGCGCCATCACGACGATGAACGAATTCTGCAGCACGAGGTTGGTCAGGTTCAGCGGCCTGAAGAGAACACCGCCGGTAACGATCTGGAAGAAAAGCATAATGGCGACAAGCGCGATCAGCATGCCGTATTCGCGGATGTTATTGCGGATATAGTCGCCGATCGAGACGACGCTGGGGCCTTCTTTGCTTGGGCTGGCCGTAGTCATTAGTGCTTCTCCCCTGAGCGCATGATAGCGCGCATGATGGTTTCCTGGCTCGCCTCCCCCTTCGGCAATTCAGCGACGATCCGGCCTTCATTCATGACGTAGATGCGGTCGCAAGTGCCGAGGAGTTCGGGCATTTCCGATGAGATCATCAGAACACCCTTTCCGTCGGCGGCAAGCTGGTTGATGATGGAATAGATTTCGTATTTGGCGCCGACGTCGATACCTCGCGTCGGCTCGTCGAGGATCAGCACCTCGGGATCGGAAAACAGCCACTTCGACAGCACGACCTTTTGCTGGTTGCCGCCGGAAAGATTGACCGCCTCCTGAAATACGCCCGAGGAGCGAATACGCAGCTTCGAGCGGAAATTGGTGGCGACCTGAAGCTCGCGGACATCGTCGATGACTGTCGCCTTGGAGACGCCCATGAGATTGGCAAGCGTCGTATTGTGCAGAATGCTTTCGGTCAGCACCAGGCCGAGCTGCTTGCGGTCCTCGGTAACATAGGCAAGTCCGGCGTCGATAGCGCGGCGCACCGTGCTGACGTCCACCGGTTTGCCGTCGATGAACACCTCACCGCTGATCTTGTGACCATAGGACTTGCCAAAGACGCTCATGGCGAATTCGGTGCGGCCGGCGCCCATCAGGCCGGCAATGCCGACCACTTCGCCCTTGCGGACGTTGATATTGATGTCGTGCAGCACCTGGCGGTCGCGATGTTGCTGGTGGAAGGCATTCCAGTTCTTGACTTCGAGGATGGTCTCGCCGATCGGCACAGAGCGCGGCGGATATCGATCGGCAAGTTCGCGACCGACCATGTTGCGGATGATGATGTCTTCGCTGATCTCTTCCTCATGACAGTTCAGCGTCTTCACCGCCATGCCGTCACGCAGCACCGTGATCTCGTCGGCCACCTTGCGCACTTCGTTGAGCTTGTGGGTGATGATGATCGAGGTGATGCCCTGATTGCGGAATTCCATCAGGAGGTTGAGCAGCGCATCCGAGTCGCTTTCGTTGAGCGAAGCGGTCGGCTCGTCGAGAATCAGAAGCTTCACGCTCTTCGACAGGGCCTTGGCGATCTCGACGAGCTGCTGCTTACCGACGCCGATGTCGGTCACGAGCGTGCTCGGAGATTCCTTGAGGCCGACCTTGGCGAGGAGCTGCTTGGTGCGGCTGAAGGTTTCCTGCCAATTGATCACGCCCGAGGCGGCGACCTCATTGCCCAGGAAGATGTTTTCAGCAATCGACAGGAGCGGCACGAGGGCCAGTTCCTGATGGATGATGATAATGCCGATCTCTTCGGAGTCCTTGATGGTCTTGAACTGACGCACCTGGCCGTCATAATAGATATCGCCGTCATAGCTGCCGGCCGGATAGACGCCGGAGAGCACCTTCATCAGGGTGGATTTGCCGGCCCCGTTTTCGCCCACCAAAGCGTGGATCTCGCCCTGACGGACCTTCAGATTGACGTTTTCCAAAGCGTTCACACCAGGGAACGATTTGGTGATGGTCCGCATTTCGAGGATTGTATTGTCCATGTTTTGTATCCAACGCCGCAGCCGAACATAACAGACCGGACGACCGTCTTAAATATCAGAGTCAGGGCCCGTCTTGCGGCGGGCCCTGATCGGTAAATCGAAAGACTACTTCAGCTGGTCGGCCTTGTAGTAGCCGCCTTCGACGAGAACCTTCTCATAGTTGGTCTTGTCGACTGCGACCGGGGTCAGCAGGTAGGACGGAACAACCTTGACGCCGTTGTCGTAGGTCTTGGTGTCGGTGACTTCCGGCGTCTTGCCTTCCATCAGAGCGTTGACCATGTCGACGGTAACCTTTGCGAGGTCACGGGTGTCCTTGAAGATCGTGGAGTGCTGTTCGCCAGCGATGATGGACTTGACCGAAGGAATTTCGGAGTCCTGACCGGTCACGATCGGCAGCTTCTGACCGCCGGTGCCGTAGCCGACGCCCTTGAGCGAAGACAGGATGCCGATGGAGAGACCGTCATACGGAGACAGCACGGCATCGACATGTGCATCGGTGTAGTAAGCCGAGAGCAGGTTGTCCATGCGAGCCTGAGCCGTTGCCGGATCCCAACGCAGCGTGCCGACCTTGTCCATGCCCTGCTGGCCGGACTTCACGACTAGCTTGCCGCTGTCGATGTAAGGCTTGAGAACCGACATTGCGCCGTCATAGAAGAAGAAGGCGTTGTTGTCGTCCGGCGAACCGCCGAAGAGTTCGATGTTGAACGGACCCTTGCCATCCTTGAGGCCGAGGCCGTCAACGATCGAGTTAGCCTGGAGAACGCCAACCTTGAAGTTGTCGAACGTAGCGTAATAGTCGACATTGCCGCTGTTGCGGATCAGGCGGTCATAAGCGATGACCTTGATGCCGGCATCATGCGCCTTCTGCAGAACGTCGGACAGCGTCGTGCCGTCGATCGCAGCAATGACGAGAACCTTGTCGCCCTTGGTAACCATGTTCTCGACCTGCGAGAGCTGGTTCGGAATATCGTCGTCGCCGTACTGAAGGTCGGTGCCGTAGCCAGCAGCCTGGAGCTGCTTGACGATGTTGTTGCCGTCATCGATCCAGCGCGCCGAAGCCTTGGTCGGCATGGCGATACCAACGGTGCCCTTGTCTGCCGCGAAGGCAGGCGCCACAAACATAGCGACGCCGATAGCAGCGGCAGCCGTCAATGAGATAATGGACTTCATTACTCTCTCCCTTGTTTAATAATGCGGCGGACAAAAAATGCCCGCCCGAAACTGCGGCAGGTTCCGTAGAAGGAACAGTTACTTCTGGTTGTGAGAAACGAAGTAGAACTCCTCCACGCTCTCACGTGCATGAGCTGCACCCGGCGCACGCTGGGCAAATTCGTACGATTTCGTATAACTGTCAAATAGAATAACTGGCAAAATATATACCGAATTTGGTATAATGTTAAAAAATAGTACTTTTTTGCCGGCGAAAGGGAAAATTGGCCACCATGGAGAAAATATATAACGATTATTCGAGCGAAGGCATCGAGATTCACTCGGACAGTTTTCGCGACGACACCCTGCTCAAGGCCGGTTTGAAGCTCAATCACCTGCGTATGATCGTGACGATCGAGGATCACGCGCAGATTTCCGCCGCCGCCGAGTCCATGAACATGTCACAACCTGCGGCTTCGCGCATGCTGTCCGAAATGGAGTCGATTGTCAAAAGTCCGCTCTACGAACGGGTGGCTCGCGGCGTCGTGCTGACCCCCTTCGGACTGGCGCTCGCCAAGCGGGCGCGCAAGATTCTGCTCGAGTTGCGCGAGGCGAGCCGGGAGATCGGCGAGCTTAGAACCGGCAAGGGCGGCTCCGTCTTTCTGGGCGCTGTCACCGCCCCGGCAATCAGCCTCGTCGTGCCGGCGATCCAGCGCGTGACGCGCGCCTATCCGGGTATCGAAATCAATATCGAGGTGGAGAACAGCAATGTGTTGGCGCGCGAACTCCTCGCCGCCCGCCATGACTTCATCATCAGCCGCATTCCGGACGAGCTTAATCCACGCCTGTTCACCTCCCATGAGATCGGCGTCGAGAAAGCCTGTCTTGTGGTCCGCAACGGTCATCCACTCTTGGAGAAAGGCGTCGCCAGTCTTGAGGACCTGCCCGGCTACGATTGGGTCTTCCAGCCGCCCGGCACGATGCTCCGGCGCAAGGTGGAGGATATCTTCATCACCGCCGGCGTGCCCCTGCCGGAAAACATCGTCAACACGTCCTCTCTGCTGCTGACGCTCGCCGTCGTCTGCAAGACGGACGCCATCGCCCCGATCGCGCTCGACATGGCGCAATTTATCTGCGGGCAATCATCGAAAGCCGGCGAATCCTGCATCCTGCCGATCGACTTCGAGCTCGAAGTGAAGCCCTACAGCCTGATCACCGCCCGCGAACGCGCCATGCCGCCGAGCGCCCGGCTGCTGCATGACATGATCCTGGAGGAAAGCCGGAATCTTCTTCTGGCATGATCCCCGCCCATGATCGGCAACCCGCCATAAGCTCCGCACCAACTTGCGCGCTTATCCAGGATGCCTCTGGAGGCAGGCATGTTATTCGGGCAATCACTGTTTCAATCCGTCCTCGATCGCCTCGAGACGGAAGACGACAAATCGGCAAAGGATGAGGCGGCGCATCGCATCCGCGGTCTCAACGTCAGTTTTGTCGCGACCGTTCTCGGCGGCGAGCCGGCCGGGTCCTCTCGTCCGGACGATGCCTATATCGACAATCTTGGCAATGAGATCCCGTCGCCGGAGCCGCTGCCTGAACCCGAGCCGAAAGAGCCGGAGCCGCCAGTCATGCCGGATCACTTGGCGCGGACATCCAGGGAAGAGGTGGCCACGGATCTGGCGATCTCGCCGCAAAGCACCTTGCAGTCTCTCCACGAGAAACGCCGCGCCTTCGCTAAGGTCAATCATCCCGACAGCGTCGCCCCGCCCTTTCGCGAACAGGCGACCATGCGCATGATGATCGCCAATCAACTGATCGACGAGGCCCTGCGGCGTCTGGCGCGATAGTTATTTCTTTTCGTCAGTCGGCTCGTCGTTTTCGTCCTGATCGTCCGCAACAATGCTTTCAACCTCGGCCTTGGGCGGCTCCGGCTTGAAGTTCAACAGCAATACCCAGCCGCTGTAGAGGCCGAGCCCGCCGACGATAACAGCCCAGAACGGCTCCGGACCGAATGCCTCGATCGTCGCCCAGCCAAGGCAGACGCCAACGATCAGAACCCGCACCCAGAGCGGCTTGTAGACGGGATGGTTGGGATCGATCAGTTGCATGGGTCTCGTTCACCTGTTGGAGAGATCCCGTCTTTAGCGCATGATCTTGAAAACTGTGAAGCGGTTTCGGAAAAGCCTGTCCAAAGATAAGCCATTTTCGCAATGTGAATTTTAAAATTGTGAAACGCTGGCGGCTTGACGCCGCCTTCGGAAGATGGAATGAAAATTCCATCTTGATTTTTATTCGGTTCATTTGTTCCGAATCCAGGGAGGTAAAAATGACTGTCAGATTTGGTCTTCTCGGCGCCGGACGCATCGGCAAGGTGCATGCGAAAGCCGTCAGCGGCGATGCCAATGCCAAGCTCGTCGCGGTGGCGGATGCGTTTCCGGCCGCTGCGGATGCGATCGCTTCGGCCTATGGCTGCGAAGTCCGCACCATCGAGGCAATCGAGGCGGCCAAGGATATCGACGCCGTCGTGATCTGCACGCCGACCGACACCCATGCCGATCTGATCGAGCGCTTCGCGCGCGCCGGCAAGGCCATCTTCTGCGAAAAGCCTGTCGATCTCGATGTCGCCCGCGTCAAGGCCTGCATCAAGGTGGTTGACGAGGTGAAGGGCAAGCTGATGGTCGGCTTCAACCGCCGCTTCGATCCGCATTTCATGGCCGTCAAAAAGGCCATCGACGAGGGCCGTATCGGCGCGGTTGAGATGGTAACGATCACCTCACGCGACCCGGGCGCCCCGCCGGTCGACTATATCAAGCGTTCCGGCGGCATTTTCCGCGACATGACCATCCATGATTTCGACATGGCCCGCTTCCTGCTCGGCGAAGAGCCGGTTGCCGTCACCGCCACCGCCGCCGTCCTGGTGGACAAGGCGATCGGGGAAGCCGGCGACTACGACAGCGTCTCCGTCATCCTGCAGACCGCCTCCGGCAAGCAGGCGATCATCTCCAACTCCCGCCGCGCCACCTATGGCTACGACCAGCGCATCGAAATCCATGGCTCGAAGGGCATGGTCGCCGCCGAAAACCAGCGGCCCTTCTCGATCGAAGTCGCCAATGGCGAAGGCTATACTCGCCCGCCCCTGCACGACTTCTTCATGACCCGCTACACCGAAGCCTACGCCAACGAAATCGCCAGCTTCATCGCCGCGATCGAAAAGGGCGTGGCAATTACACCATCGGGCGCCGATGGCCTCGCGGCACTCCAGCTTGCAGACGCAGCGCTGCAGTCCGTCAAGGAAGGGAAACTGGTGAAGGTCGCCTGAGACCAGCCCAGCGTCATCGGAATCACAATGGCCGGGTTATCGCCCGGCCATTTCAGTTTGCCCGCGTCACTTCGCCGACCGCTGATCGGCCGGCGGAAGTATCTTGTGTTTCCGGCGTTACGACGCCAGCTTTGACGATGTCGCTGTCCATCATCGTCAGCGCGCGGTTGAGATGCCCTTCGAAGACCAGCGTCGGCTCGTCGGCAAGGACCCGCAATTCCGGCATGCCTTCCATACGCACGATATGCGAGTCCGCCAACCCCTCGGAAATACCCTCCAGCAACAGGTCGTAATAGCGCGCACCGGGACCGGTGATGGCGATCGGCATGCTCTCATGCAGGCTAAGCACGCGCGACAGGCCGTTGCCCAGCGCCAGTCCCGCCTGGCGAAAGGCGAGGATGTTGCGGCGACTGCCCTGACGGGCGCTGGCTGCAATCTTGTCGAGTTCGGCGACCGGCACGAATTTCGCGGGGATCGTGTCGAGCGGCACGTCGAAGGCCGAGCGCAGGATGGCGTAGAAGCCGGCATAGGCCTCGATGCAGCCGCGCGACCCACAGCGACAGAGGCCGCCTCCCGGCAGATGCAGCATATGCCCGAAATTCGGCGCCGATATCTGATGGACGCCCTCCTCGCCGCGACGCACGATACCGAGGCCGATGCTATGACCGAGCGATAGAGCGGCAAGCGCCCGGAAATCGGCGCCCTTCTCATTCTCTTCCTGCCGGCCGACGGCGGCGGCGACCAGCAGCGTCTCGTTGCCGAGGATGATCTTTGCCGGCCAGTCCTCGCGCAGCACCGCGGCGAAATCGATCTCTTCCCGCCCGAAGATGGGCGACCAGCGCAGGATCGGATCAGACGCATCGACCAGCCCCTTGCTGCTGATCGAGATCATCAGAACCTTGTCGCGCGACAATCGCGAGCGGGTAACGATACGGTCGAGCGCATTCCGCAGACCGGCCACGAAGGAGCCGACGCCGGAGACATCCTGCGGCCTCTCCTCGGTGAAACGATCCATCAACCGGCCGGCATAATCCACAAGCGAATATTGCACGGCATCGGATGAAATGATGACGACGATGAGATAACCGCAATCGCGCCGCTGCGAGAACAACACGCGAGGACGGCCACGGCCGCTCGCGGCCTGCTGCTCCGCCTTCTCGATGATCTGCGCCCGCTCCAGATCGGCAGTGATGACCGACACAGTCGCGGATGAAAGCTTTGTGAAATCAGAGAGTTCTGTATGGGCAAGAGGACCATGGCGGCGCAGCGCCGCAAGCACCAGAACGCTGTTCTTCTGACGGACCAATTCGGTACTCGATTTGGCCAGCATCAACAAGCCTCCCCCTCATTCCACCCTCCTGTCCGCATCTTCAGATGGCTCTTGTCCAGCGGCCAATTAAACCTGCAGACGCGGGTGTTGACAGTCGAAAAAATCTCTGACACTAAATTTCTCGACTGTCGAGAAAAAAAGCGAAACCTTTCTCGTCAGCATTATCGCGGCGGCCGACGGGAGTTTCAGGATACGTGCGGTCGCATTCACTCGGGAGGGTAATATGAAAGCTTTTATCAAGCTGGCAGCGGGCGCGGCCATCGTTTTGACCATGCAGACGGCAGCCTTTGCCAAGGACCTCGTCGTTGGCGTTTCCTGGTCGAACTTCCAGGAAGAGCGTTGGAAGACTGACGAGGCCGCCATCAAGAAGGCACTCGCAGCAGCCGGCGCCAAGTACATTTCCGCTGACGCCCAGTCTTCCGCTTCCAAGCAGCTGACCGACGTTGAATCCCTGATTTCCCAGGGCGCCAACGCGCTGATCATTCTCGCTCAGGACTCCGACGCCATCGGCCCGGCCGTCGAAAAGGCTGCCGACGAAGGCATTCCGGTTGTCGGCTACGACCGCCTGATCGAAAATCCGGCTGCCTTCTACATCACCTTCGATAACAAGGAAGTGGGCCGCATGCAGGCTCGCGAAGTCCTGAAGGCCAAGCCGGAAGGCAACTACGTGTTCATCAAGGGCTCGTCTTCCGACCCGAACGCCGACTTCCTCTTCTCCGGCCAGATCGAAGTGCTGAAGCCCGCCATCGACGCCGGCAAGATCAAGAATGTCGGCGAAGCCTACACCGACGGCTGGCTGCCGCAGAACGCACAGCGCAACATGGAACAGTTCCTGACCGCCAACAACAACAAGGTTGACGCGGTCGTCGCCTCTAACGACGGCACCGCCGGCGGCGCCGTTGCCGCTCTCGACGCCCAGGGTCTTGCCGGTTCGGTTCCGGTTTCCGGCCAGGACGCCGACAAGGCTGCGCTCAACCGCATCGCGCTCGGCACGCAGACCGTTTCCATCTGGAAAGACTCGCGTGAACTCGGCAAGCGCGCCGCTGAAATCGCCCTTTCTCTTGCCGGTGGCAAGACACAGGACCAGATCGACGGCGTCCAGACCTTCAATGGCGGCCCGAAGCATGTTGCCATGAAGTCCGTCTTCCTGACCCCGATCGCTATCACCAAGGACAATCTGAACGTCGTCATCGACGCCGGCTGGATCTCCAAGGCTGAAGCTTGCCAGGGCGTCAAGGCCGGCGCCGTCGCAGCCTGCAAGTAAACGGCGACCTTTGGACGGTTGATCCAACGATACCATCGACGCCGCAGCGGCTTTCCGTTGCGGCGTCGAATGCGGATGAGAGGCCAACAACTCTTCCTTGCAGTTGGAGACAGAGCTTCCCGCAGCGTGCCACGCCATCGCATAACCCGTTGATTTGCCGGATGGCGGCCATCGGGACCGGACGAAGACCGGCAGGACTTGCGATGACGAATTTTTGAGATTGGCGCGGTTGCCAGCGATAGCCCAGAATGCATCGCAGGCCGCGCCCAATAGAGGGAGAACGGCAAAGCGATGGCCGACATGACACAGTCCACCACATCGAGCGGGCCCCGGAACGCAGATGCCGGCGCAATTACCCGCTTCCTGCGCGCCACCGAAATCGATACCCGCCTGCTCGGCATGATCGGAGCACTGCTGATCATCTGGATCGGCTTCGATCTTTATCTCAGGGTCTTCGACGGCCGCGAATTCCTGACGGCCAGAAACCTTTGGAACCTCTCGGTGCAGACCTGCGAAATCGCGGTGCTGGCTACCGGCATGGTGCTGGTCATCGTCACGCGCAATATCGACCTTTCAGTCGGCTCGCTGCTCGGCTTCGTCGCCATGATCATGGGCGTCATCCAAGCCAAGTGGCTGCCGCAATATCTCGGCTTCGACAGTTCCTGGACCTGGATCATCACGCTCCTCTGCGGCCTGGCGATCGGCACGGCCATCGGCGCCTTCCAGGGCGCGATCACCGCCTTCATGAACGTCCCCTCCTTCATCGTGACACTCGGCGGGCTCCTCGTCTGGCGCGGTCTCGCCTGGTACGTCACCAGCGGCCAGACCGTCGCGCCGATGGACTCCACCTTCGTCATCATGGGCGGCAGCGGCGCCACGGGCTCGATCGGCGCCACCTGGAGCTGGGTCGTCGGCGTCTTCGCCTGCCTGATGATCGTCGCCAGCATCGTCGGCTCGCGCCGCCAGAGGAAGCGTTTCGGCTTTCCGCGCCGGCCGCTTTGGGCGGAATATTTCCTGGGCTGCCTCGGCTCCGCCGTGGTGCTCGGCACGGTCTATCTCTTCAACAGCTATAACTGGCCGGTCGGCATCGCCAAGAGATACGCCACGGAACACAATATTACCTGGCCGGATGCGGGCCTGGATATTCCCTATGGTATCTCGGTTCCGGTTCTGATCGCCGTGCTCATCGGCATCGTGATGACTTTCATCGCTACCCGCCTGCGCTTCGGCCGCTATGTCTTCGCGATCGGCGGCAATCCGGAAGCAGCCGAACTCGCCGGCATCAAGACCCGCTGGGTGATCATCAAGATCTTCGCGCTGATGGGCTTCCTTGCCGCCGTCGCCGCCGCGATCTCGACCGCCCGCCTGAATTCGGCGGTCAACTCGCAGGGCACCACCTACGAACTCTTCACCATTGCCGCCGCCGTCATCGGCGGCACGTCGCTCGCAGGCGGCAGCGGCACGGTCGCCGGCGCCATGCTCGGCGCCCTGGTGATGCAGTCGCTACAATCGGGCATGGGTCTCGCCAATGTCGACACGCCCATTCAGAACGTCGTCGTCGGCGTTGTCCTGGTGGTCGCTGTCTGGCTCGACATCGTCTATCGCTCGCGTGCCAAGTAAAAGGAATTCTGAACCATGACGGATCAAACCACTCCGCTTGTGGAAATGAAGAACATTTCCATCTCCTTCGGCGGCATCCACGCTGTCGACAACGCCTCGGTCGACCTCTATCCCGGCGAAGTCGTAGCCCTGCTTGGCCACAACGGCGCCGGCAAGTCGACGCTGATCAAGATCCTCTCCGGCGCCTACAAGCGCGATAGCGGTGATATCCTGATCAACGGCGAACCCGTCGATATCCGCACCCCGCGCGACGCCAAGAAATACGGCATCGAGACGATCTACCAGACGCTGGCCGTCGCCGATAACGTCGACGCCGCCGCCAACCTTTATCTCGGCCGCGAGCTGCAGACCCGCTGGGGCACGCTCGACGACGTCGCGATGGAAGCGAAAGCCCGCGAAGTGATGGGGCGCCTCAACCCCAACTTCAAGCGCTTCAAGGAGCCGGTGAAGGCGCTTTCGGGTGGCCAGCGCCAGTCGGTGGCGATCGCCCGCGCCATCCTCTTCGACGCCCGCATCCTGATCATGGACGAGCCGACGGCGGCACTCGGCCCTCAGGAAACGGCGCAGGTCGGCGAGCTGATCAAGCAGCTGAAGAAGGAAGGCATCGGCATCTTCCTCATCAGCCACGACATCCACGACGTCTTCGACCTCGCCGACCGCGTCTCGGTGATGAAGAACGGCCAGGTTGTCGGCCACGCCCGCACCGAAGATGTCACCAAGGACGAAGTCCTGGGCATGATCATCCTCGGCAAGGTCCCGCCAAAGGCCATCCCCGGTCCCGGCGCGATGAAGGCCTGAACCGCAACATTGTCACCCCATAAACAAGGCCGCGACCCAAAGGGCTCGCGGCCTTGTTTCATTTGATCGCACCGATCTGCACTTTCCCGCATTTTCCGCATTGAAGCCAAACGCTTCCTGGGCTAAGAACCTGCCATCGGACAGGCGAGTCAACCCGCCTCAGGCATGCACCCGTAGCTCAGCTGGATAGAGTGTTGGATTCCGATTCCAAAGGTCACAGGTTCGAATCCTGTCGGGTGCGCCAGTTCTTCTCATTCATCCAATTGCGCCGTAAGATTTGTCCCGCCCACGATTTTGGGTCTCAGAGGGGATAAATCGGCGTTCCCCAATTATTGCTGCTGCAAGATAATTGGCGGCACATACATCGGCGTTATGAGGCCGTCGCTTTGGATTCGCTTTTGAACATTGGACGGCCGCGAGGCAGACGACGTCGGTTTCGTGCCGGCATTCTTTTTTCCGGATGGAGATGACGCGGATACCGATTGTGATTCCGTAAGTGTCATTGCCTGCAGCACGGCAAGCGCGAAATCGCTGTATGCCTTTCCTCCTTGGGAAAATAGCCAATATTTCCCGTATTGACCTAACGTTACACACTGCAGTCCACCCGCCGAACACGCGGCTGGTGGGGTCGAACTGCGGCTGTGATATAACCAGCCATGATGAGGCGGCTTTGTCGTCAACGCCGCTAAATCTTCAAGCCGAATTGGATCGCCATTTACGGCGTTAGCATAGAGATCACGCATGACCTGAACGGCTTTAGCACTATTGACTGGTGTGACCGTAAGAGTTGATGAACTGGAAAAAGCCCCGACACTCAGTGCAACCTCGCTGGTGACCCCGGCAGGCGCAAACGTCCGTTTTGGAGAGGCGCTTAAAGAGCTGTCATATTTGAGGCTGGCACCTGAGATATTCGCGAAAGCTGGAACCGTGTAGGGGTCGTCAATCGCTTTCGAAAGCTGCATCTTTATTTGATCATACGACGCTGATTCGACGCTGCTCTGATATCTCTTTGCCCCCTGCAAGCTAGCAACATCAGCACAGCCGGAAACAAGTATTGGAAATAAAATTACACAAAGTCTCGTTTTCATAGCTGCCCCACTCGCCCATTAAACGATAGTAATATTTGCAATCACACGCTGCTCGATCGCTCGGCAGCCACCACCCTACCGCCCCAGCCACGCCCTCAATCCACTCCCCCTATGCGGATCCGCATAATGAAACAGCGCCGTAGCCCTGATCTTCTCGGGGTCGCAGGGTGCGTTTGTGTGGATCGAGCGATAGCCCCAGAAGAAGTAGAGATTTCCCGGGACCATGGAGATGCGAAGGAATCGATCCGGGATCGATTTTGCCATGCTGCGGAGGGCCCATTGGGTGAGCGGGTTGTCGAGCAGGATCTTGTCGATCAGATTGCTGGCATACCAGCGCCTGACGCGCCGGAAATTCGGCAGGACGATGAGTTCACCATTGTCCTTTCCGGTGGGCACCTCGATGGGCAGCAGCACAGTCAGAACATAGGAATCGAAGTGAAACACCATCGAATGCTTGCGGCCCGTGCTGCCGGTCAGGCATCGCAGGATTTGATAATATGGTTGGTCGGGCGCGGGTCTCGACGTCGCGATCTCATAGGCGCGCATGCAAATGTGCCGGAGCGCCGGCGACGACGCCAGCTTCCCGAGCGCTGTTTCAGCGACGGGTTCCGGACCGCGCAGCATGGTGTAGCGATTGCCCGCCGCCGCCACCGTATCCCGCACGAATTGGCGCAGGGCGTCCAGCTCAGCGGGCGAAATATATCGGGGAAGAACGGCATATCCATCCCGATCGATCTCCTGAACCAGCGACGAAATCTCCGCCTCCGACAGTTCCCGGCAATCGGAAGGCTGGTGAGGGTCAATCGGCTCACCGGAATCAGGCGGCTCAACAGCGCCCGCTGAAGCGACGATTTCGGAATCCATAATATCCCCTCCCATCATCCGTAATAAATTCAATTAAAAGTTAAGTTCAAATCATCGTCAAGGACGTTTTTTTCTTTAATAACACGAACTTATTTGAAATATTTCGACTTATGAAGGAATTTCACAACAGCAACAACGGGATATAATTTACAATCTTCACGCTACCAGCACATAATCTTCTATATCTCTGCCCGCATGAGGCGAATAACGACTATCGCCAGAAACATAGACAGAAATACTCTCGGAGATAGCTCAGCGCGACATCGACCGTAGCCTCGTCACTTCAAAATCGAATTCGCCCGCCGGCCTGAAAACGAGCGGTGGCTCACAGGATAGACAAGGCGCTGAACCAGAAAGTTAGCCGGGCAAATTTCTCCAGCGATCACGACATTGTGCGCAACAGCTAAAAATCATGAAAAAACTGTAACTTGTCTCTCGGCTCATTGAGAGCGACATTTCCCTCGCGCCGGATAAACGAGGTGATAGACATGTCAGACTTGGAAATGTTGGTGAGACGCCGGATCGAGGAAGAACGTGCCAAGGGCACATCCCCGGAGCGTATAACCCAGCTCATTCAAGAGCTCTTCAACAGCGTGGACGCCGCCCAGGCGAACGCGCCCGTAGCGGCTTCTCGCAGACGATAGCAAAACTCCCGTAGACTGACAGCGGCCGGCACGCGACATCTCTCGCTGAGCCGGCTCGCTTTTGCCCGGCCGAGCATGGAACCTGGCCGGGCGAAACACAGATGACATTACCAGCCGAGAGTGGTCTCAGCGCATGCCCGACTCCTTGTCCAGCGCCGTCAAGATCCGGTATGCCGCCTTGACGCGCGCGGGGATCGGATAGTTTCGGTTCGCCAGCATCACGATGCCGATCCCCTTGGCGGGAACGAAGGCGACATAGGCGCCGAAACCGTTGGTGGAGCCGGTCTTGTTGATCAGCACGTCCCTGCGCGGCGGCTGAGGAGGCACGAGCTTATTCGCCTTGTTGGGGTTGCGGGACATCTCGTTGGAATTTCCCGCCTGCAGCCGCTCAAGGCTTGTGGGATAGGCATACATTTCCCAACCCAGCCCCTGCGTCATGTCGCCGATCCTGTAATATCCGGTATGCGTCGTGGCGATCGCGCTTTGCAGCGTTTCATCCTGCTTCGAACTGTCCATGTTTACCTCAAGGAAGTGGATCATGTCGGCCGCGGTCGTCTTCACGCCGTAGGCTTCCGAGTCCAAGGCGCCCGGCCCCACGCGGATGGGTTTGTTACTCTTCGAATAGCCATAGGCGTAGTTGCCCATCTGATCCTGGGGCACGCGGATATAGGTATGAGTCAGGCCAAGCCCCGGGAAAATCTTCTGTTCCATCAGATCGTCGAAAGACTCGCCCATGCTTGCGGCGGCGAGATAGCCGAACAGGCCGATGCTCGGGTTGGAATAGAGCCGACGGGTGCCGGGGGCATAGGCCGGCTTCCAGCTCCGGTAATAGCCGATCATCTTGTCCTGACCGGTCACATCATCAGGAAACTGCAACGGCAATCCGCCCGCCGTATAGGTGCCGAGATCGAGAAGGCTGATAGTGTCGAAGCTGCTGCCGGCCAGAGCCGGCAAATACTTGCTCGCCTTGTCGGAGAAGGACAGCGTGCCGCGCAACTGTGCATAGGATGCAAGCGTCGCGGTGAAGGTCTTGCTGATCGAGCCGAGCTCGAAGATCGTATCCTCGGTGACCTTCTGCCCGTTTTCCCTGGAGGCGACGCCATAGTTGAAGACATAGCGCTTGCCGTTGACAGTGACCGCAACAGCCATGCCCGGAATGTCGTTTTCCTTCATGACGGGCCGGATCGCGTCGTTGACGGCCCGCTCAAGTCGGGCTTGCTCGCCGCCATCAGCAGCGCAGGCACTGCTCCCATGGAAAAGAGAGGCGACGGCGATCATTCCAAATGTTGGAAGAAAGAGATTTCTCATAACGAAAACAATGTCCTCATGTGAATGGTCAACCGCATCCGCATTGAATGACGGCGAGCGGTTGTCAAAGGGGGGAAGCAGACGGTGATTGATCCCGTTGATGTCTTAAGGGCCACCTGCACTTCTCGAAGCAGACTATGCAGCCGCGCCATGCCCTCGACAAACGATCAATTCTGGGCTTAGACATGAGAAAAACTTGGGCATTGAGGAACTATGGATATCTCGCAGCTACCACTGAACGCCCTGCGCGTCTTCGAAGCCTCGGCGCGGCATGGCAGCTTCACGCGGGCCGGCATGGAACTTCGGGTCACGCAAACGGCCATCAGCCATCAGGTCAAGGCGCTTGAAGAGGTCCTGGGCATCACCCTATTCAAGCGCCTCCCGCGCGGCCTGGCGCTGACCGATGAAGGTCATGCACTGCTACCGGTGCTGACTGATGCGTTTCGCCGCATGAGTGCGACGCTCAGCCAGCTCGAGGAAGGCAATTTCGACGAGATACTGACCGTCGGCGTGGTTGGCACCTTCGCGATCGGCTGGCTCCTGCCGCGCCTCACCTCCTTCAAGACACAGCATCCCCATGTCGATCTGCGCCTCAAGACCAACAACAACCGCGCCGACATGGTATTGGACGGCCTCGATTTCTTCCTCCGGTTCGGCGATGGCGCCTGGCATGGCACGGAAGCGATCCATCTGATGGATGCACCCCTTTCTCCGGTGTGCACGCCGGCATTAAGTGAAGGGCTTCACACACCGGCAGACCTGGCTAATCTTGACCTGCTGCGGTCATACCGGATCGATGAATGGCCGCTCTGGTTCAGGGCGGCGGGGGCAGCATCACCCAATCTCCGCGGCTGGATGTTCGATTCGTCGTTGACGCTGGTGGAGGCTGCGGCGCGCGGCGTGGGCGCGGCACTCGTCCCCGTCGCCATGTTCTCGGAGGAGATCGAAGCCGGCCGGATCGTTCAGCCGTTTCCAATCACCGTGCTGACCGGTAGCTATTGGCTGACCCGGCTGAAATCCCGCGCGGAAACCGCTTCGATGAAGACATTCCGGCAATGGTTGATGGCGGAAATGGAAGATCAGCCATAGCAGGCTGAAGACCCTCGCTCAGCTTATCCTTGGCGCGGCGAGCGTAAAGAGATTGGTCGGCGCGCCATGCAGCATGACCTCGCGCTCCAAGGTGAAGCCGCATTTCTCCAGCACATTGCGTGAGGCGACATTGACCGGACGGACGAGGCCGATCACCCGCTCGGCATGCAAGTCATTGAACGCAAAGTCCAAGACCTGCCGCACCAGCTCGGTCGCATAGCCCTTGCCCCAGCTATCCGGATGCAGATGATAGGACAGGTTCAGCCCCTCGAACTCCTTCGATGTGGTCACGCCCCCGAACCCGATCAGCCCGCTATCCGCTTCGACGGCCCAGCGTCCGAATCCGTGGCTGCGCCAATGATCCATATCGCGCGCAAGGCGCCGGGCACTCTCCTCTCGCGTATCCGGCGTCGGGTCAGGCCGATGCGCGACGAGCTCCTGCCGTGAAAAAAGCGCGGTGACGAAATCGACGTCCGCCTCCACCGGCACCCGTAGAAGCAGCCGCTTTGTGTGCCAAACCCGCTCAGTCATCGATCATCCTAACAACCCCTCTCCCGGAACGAGCACAGTTGCCGCAATCAGAGGCAAAGAAAAACGCCCACGATCTATTGTGATCGCCATGGGCACTTTGCGGTCTTCCATGGATTATGTAAATCGAACGGAAACAAGGATTGGGAGATGGTTATGAACGACGACTTGCTGGGCACTGATATCAATGCGATTGCGCGGATCCATGGGACTTTCACGCTGCGATCCGGTCAGGTCTCAAACGAATATTTCGACAAGTATCGATTCGAATCCGACCCAGCTCTTCTGCGCCGCATAGCGCGACGCATGTTGCAGCTTCTGCCGAGCGACACGCAGGTTCTGGCCGGACTGGAACTCGGCGGCGTCCCGATTGCCACAGCAATGTCGCTGGAAAGCGGCCTGCCAGCCGCATTCATTCGCAAGGAAGCAAAGAGCTACGGCACATGCAAGGCGGTCGAGGGCCTGGATATCAAGGGCAAGAAGGTCACGTTCATAGAAGACGTGATCACCACGGGCGGCGCGGTTGTCGACGCGGCTAAGCTGGTCAGCGCCGAAGGGGCCGATATCCTCGCTGTCGTCTGCGCCATCTGGCGGGGGAAAGGCGAACCCTCTCTCCCCGGACTGCCCGACCTCCCGGTCTTTCCGGCGCTGCTGGCATCGGAATTGCTGTAGGACCGCACCCGAGCTTATACGGCTACGGCCAAGGGCGCCTGTTCGTAGCAGCAGGCGGCGTTGGAAACGCCCACGCGGCATCCGGATGCATGAAGCGCATCCGCCACCACCTCCACGAAGAGCCGGCGGAACCATACGGCCCTGCTATCGGCCTGGTCGACCCGACGATAGAGCATCGTCACCGGATCGGCCGGCAGGTCGAGAGGCGGCTGCGAAACCGTCAGATTATGCAATTGCGCCATGCAGCGGGCGATCGATTCCGGGATCGTCGCGATGGCCGGCATGGCTCTGAGCGCCATCGGCAAGGCGGAATAACGCGGCACGGTCGCGACGACCTGACGATGGTATCCGACACGGGCGAGAGCAAGATCGACATTGGTCAGCGTGTTGCCTTCCAGGGAGACGGTAATGTGGTCCGCCTTGGCAAAATCCTCAAGCCCAAGCGGCGCGTCCAACCGGATGTGCCGCGGATCGTAGATACAAGCCGACGCCTGATTGAACAGTGGCGCGCGAATGTGCCAGGATGCCGGTTCGTCATGCACCGAGATGCTGAAGTCATAGGCCCCTTCATCGAGCAGGCGCCCAGCTTCGCGTTTGTCGAAAGCCACACCGGTCAGTCGGGCGTTCGGCGCAAGGCCACGCAACCGCGCCGCCAACGGGCCGAAAAAATCCGATTCGAGATTGTCGCACATGCCGACGCGAAACTCGCCTTGCCAGCTTGAAGGGTCGAAAGCCGCTGGTGGTCGAATGGCGCGTTCAATGCCCGAAAGCGCGTCCTCGATGGCAGGCGCAATGGACAGCGCCCGCGCCGTCGGCTGCAAACCGCGCCCGACCCGCACGAACAATTCGTCGTCGAGCGTCTCACGCAACCGTCGCAGTGCTGCGGAGAGGCCCGGCTGGCCAAGCAACAAGCGTTCGGCGGCACGGCTGACATTCCGTTCCTGCATCAGCACGGAAAAGGCGAGCAGCAGATTGAGATCGATTTTTCGAAGTGCAGCATCATTCATCATCGCTAGTAATACCTGACATGGTTACTATCAATTTGCAATAGGGTTTCAACGTGTACATTTTCTCGTTCCCTGCCGTTTGCAACCTCCCAAGAGGCGGCAGCATAGAAAGGAACGATCCCGATGACTTCTTCCCAAACCCGAAGCGGGGCCGGATTTGCGCTGCTGCTGCTATGCGCCGCCAACTTCCTGGACGCCATGGACGTCTCCACCATTGGGGTGGCCCTACCCGCAATCCAGAAAGAGCTCGGCATGCAGGCGACATCGCTGCAATGGGCCGTCAGCGCCTATGTGCTCGGCTATGGCGGCTTCCTGCTGCTCGGCGGCCGCGTTGCCGATCTCTTCGGCCACCGCCGCGTCTTCCTCTGGTCGCTCGCCGTCTTTGCCGCCGCCAGCATCGCCGGCGGCTTCGTCGACAGCGCGCCGACCCTGATCGCCGCGCGATTGATCAAGGGCATCGCCGCCGCCTTCACCGCGCCGGCGGCGCTTGCATTGTTGCTCTCCGTCTTCGGAGAAGGCAGTGCCCGCGCCAAGGCGCTCGGCGTATTCTCCTCCACCGGCGCTGCCGGCTTCGTGCTCGGCATGGTGCTGGGTGGGGCTGCGACCATCATCAGCTGGCGGGCAACCATCGTCATGGGTGCCCCTGTTGCCATCCTCGCGCTGATCGTCGCACCTTTCGTCCTGCCCGCCGATCACAAGCGAAGCGGCCCAAGCGCCCGCTTCGACTGGGCAGGCGCAATCACCATCACCCCTGGACTACTGCTCTTCGTCTTCGGCGTCACCAACGCCGCGGCCGATGGCTGGCAGGCATTAGCCACATGGGGATCCCTGGTTGCGGCTCTGGTGCTGATCCTGCTCTTCCTGCTGGTCGAAGCACGGCATAGCGATCCTATGGTGCCGCTTGCCATGTTCCGGCGCGCCAAGCTCAGCCATGCCAATGCCATCGCCGCGCTGTTCCAGGGAGCCTATGTCGGCTTCCAGTTCATCGCGACGCTCTACTATCAGACCGTCGTCGGCTGGTCGGCCTTCGCCACTGGATTCGCTTTCGCCATTGGCGGCGTCTGCGTCATGTTCCTCGCACCGCGCTTCGCCACCATCGGGCAGGCTCGCGGCACGACCCTGCTCATGACGTTGGGCGTCGGACTGCAGGCCATCAGCTATCTCTTCTGGGCGCTGTCGGCCGGCCATATCGATACGATCCTGCTGGTCGCCATCTCGCAGCTGCTGCTTGGTATCGGCTATGCCATGACCTATCCGTCCATTCAGGTCGCAGCCCTGTCCGATATCG
Source organism: Rhizobium sp. AP16 (assembly GCF_000281735.1). Taxonomy (NCBI): domain Bacteria; kingdom Pseudomonadati; phylum Pseudomonadota; class Alphaproteobacteria; order Hyphomicrobiales; family Rhizobiaceae; genus Rhizobium; species Rhizobium sp. AP16. Next base: position 26,764 of record NZ_AJVM01000002.1, read on the forward strand.
AAGAGGATAAGGCCGGCCTGGCTTCGGGCATGCTCTTTGCCTCTTTCCAGATTGGCGGCGGCATCATCCTGGCGGCAGCCTCGGCCGTCTTCAGCGCAGCACCCAGTTACGGCTGGAACCCCTATATCGCCGGCATCGGTTTCGTGACGATCCTGGCCGCCGCCATAACGTTGCTGGCCGCTGTCGGGCCAAAAACGGCAACATCGCGTCCGGATGCCTACCAGGCAGCCGAATAGCCAACGACTTTCATACCCGCGCCAATCCGGCGCGGGTACTCCGCATCATTGTGTCAGCGCTCTTCCCCGCGCACTTCATTGACTCCGAACGGTCGTTGCAAGATGGTGTGCCAACGCTGGAGCCCCTGGTTTTAGAAGGGATGGCAGGCCCTTCGCCTTGGGACGCACGAAGCCGCTACAGTGGGCAAGAGGAGTCTGCATCCATGTTCGATCATGTCTCGATTGGCGTCAAAAGCCTGGAAAGATCCCAGCAATTCTACGATGCAGCGCTAGAACCCCTCGGCTACGAGCGGCTGACGAATTTCGACGGCACTGTCGGCTATGGCGCAGAGCGGGCGCAATTCTGGGTCAGCCAGGTGGAACGTCCCGTTCCGGCAGATCGCGGCTCCGGCCTGCATTTCTGCTTCGTGGCACCGAGCCGGGAAGCAGTCGATGCCTTCTACGCCGCCGGCATCGCCCAAGGCGGCGAGGACAATGGCAAGCCGGGTATCCGGCCGGACTACAGCCAGTTCTACTATGCCGCCTTCGTCATCGACCCCGACGGCTACCGTCTCGAAGCCTATTTTCAGACGGGCTTGTGACGATGATCGCCTGATCGGCAACATCCCATCGTGTAACCTGCCTCCACGGAACGCTGCTCATGGCGGCATCTCCGCACACCACTTTTGCTAACCATTTGATGTTTCAGGCTACTGTCAGGCTTCTGCCGTAAATGCACGGTCGATGGGGATTATCAGTGCCGTTGCGCAAGACGCCAGTGAAATTCCGTCTCACTTTTGCATTCGACGATGGAAGGCGGCGTTTCCTGATGTATGATGACTATGTTGCGTACCCGAAACGCGCGACGTCACTCAGCAGACCCCTTGCATCGTTTCTGACGTTGTTTGCCTTCTGGTGGCTGCTGCTGCTTGTTTTCAATAGATTTCCTGAAATCGATCTTTCTGTTGCCCGCAGCGTCTTTACCAATGCGCCCTGCCCTTCGAGTGATCCGATCGGCAAGGTTTGTGGCATATTCGCTTACGACAGGAGCTCGCTCTTCGCCTTCCTGCGCGCCATCACGCTCGTCCTGCCCTATATCGCAATCATCATATTGCTCGCGCTTCCGATTCTGTCCTGGAGGCGGCTCGGGCCGCTTTGGCGCACGCCGAAAATCGACCGGTACATAGCCGCGCTGCTGTCGCTGGCTCTTGGCTGCGGCCTCCTCGTCAACGTCATCCTGAAAGGCTTCTCCGGCCGGCCGCGCCCTCGTGGCACCGATCTCTTCGGCGGGGCGCTGGATTTCGTCCAGGCGGGCTCGTTCGCCGGAAAATGCCTCAGGAACTGTTCCTTCATCTCCGGAGAGGCATCATCGGCCGGCTGGCTTCTCTGTCTTATCTTGCTGCTGCCGCCGCGCTGGCGCATTCCGCTCGGCGTGCCGCTGGCAGCTATATCGATCCTGATGCCGACCATGCGCGTCCTTACCGGCGCCCATTACCTGTCCGACGTGGTCCTCGGCTGGCTTTCGTCGCTGGTGATCTTCGCGGGCATGCTGGCGATTCTCGAGCTCCTCGGCACCTCTTCAGCCCACCCTGGGCAGAAGGCGTGACCGGTCGTTCCTCGATCTCCCAGCAGCTGCAGGCATGACCGCCTTGCGGATTCGAGCCGTCAGTTCGGCAAGCCCGAACGGCTTTACGAGATAATCGACCGCACCGATGCTCAATCCGGTCATCTGATCGGAAATCTGGTCATAGGCGGAAAGGATGATGACCGGCGTCGTCCCCACCTGCGCCTCCATGGATTTCAGCAGGTCCAGACCACTTCCGTCCGGCAGGCGCAAATCAAGAAGAACCAGGTCATAATGGTCTCCGGCAACCGCCATCTTCGCCGCTCCAAGGTCCATCGACCAGTCGACCGCAAACCCCTCCGCCAGCAGATGATCCTGCACGGCGTTACCGATGATGGCATTGTCCTCGACCAGTAAAACCCGCACGGCTGCTTCCTTGATTCAAGAAAGGAAGCTATGATCGGGATTGCTGACGGCGACCTGAACTCCACTTAACCGTGCGACAAAAAGCGCGGATAAGCGCAATCGACCAAGGCACAGGTGGACGCTATTCAGGTAAATGTCAGGAACGGCGGGCATGGTCTCGCGCTCAAACAGTCTGAGCCGCGTCCCGCGCGTTAAGTTGTACGGCATTCCCGCTCTGTTCAGGGGAATGCCCTGGAGAAAACCGTTGAACAATAAAAACACTCAGTCTGGCGGACGCAGCGTCCGACCAGCCATCGGCAGCGTCACTCTTTGTCTTATAGCCACCCTTTATATCCTTCTTGTGACGAACCGGATGTTCTGGACCAAGGCTTATGGCTATTTCATTGAAGAGCCCGCCGCCTTCGCCGGCTTCGTCGTCGGCATCTCGGCCGTCGTCATGGCGCTCTTCACGTTTTTCTCCGCCAAATACATCACCAAGCCGATCCTGATTTTCTTCGTTCTCGTGGCTTCGGTGTCCTCGTGGTTCAACGACCAGTTCGGCGTGATCATCGACAAGGAAATGATCCGCAACGCGGCGGTATCGACGGGCGCCGAGGCGGGCCACCTGATCACCACGCGTTTTGTGACGCATGTGCTGCTGACCGGTGTTCTTCCGTCGCTGGTGATCGCGTCCGTACGCATCGTCCATCGCCCCATTCTCAAGAAGCTTGCCTACAACACCGCAGTCATTCTCTCCTGCGTCGCGATCTTCATGGTCGCCGGCATCAGCTTCTACAAAACCTATGCCGGCGTCGGCCGGGCGCATCGCGACATGATGGATACGCTCAATCCGGTGGTGCCGATTACCAGTGTCGTACGCTACATCGTCGATTCCACCAGGAATGCAAACGTCGTTGCACAGCCTCTGGGCACGGACGCCCGCAGGGTTGGAGCCGTCGACAACGGCAAGCCGCGCGTGACGATCATCGTCGCCGGCGAAACGGCGCGCGCCCAGAATTTCTCGCTCGGCGGCTATGGCAAGATGACCAATCCTGAGCTGGCGAAGCAGAATATCGTCTATTTCCCCAACACCACGAGCTGCGGAACGGCAACGGCGACATCGATCCCCTGCCTGTTTTCCGTCTACCCGCGGGCGCAATATAGCCATCGCAAGGGTCTGGAAACGGAGAACCTGCTCGACGTGCTGACGCATGCCAAGGTCGACGTGACCTGGCTGGACAACGACACCGGCAGCTACAATGTGACAGATCGCGTTCCCTATACCTATCTGCCGCCCTCAGCCGATCCCCGCTTCTGCAAGGACGGCGAATGTCATGATGCGATCCTGGTCGACAAGATCGACAACTGGCTGGACCACATCAAGGGAGATAGCGTCCTCGTGCTGCACCAGCTCGGCAGCCACGGCCCGGCCTACTACCAGCGCTACCCCGAAGAGTTTCGCCGCTTCACGCCGGACTGCCGGGCCAATGATTTCGGCAAATGCTCGCAGGAACAGATCAACAATGCCTACGACAATACGATCCTCTACACCGATCACATCGTCTCGGCGGTGATCGACAAGCTGAAGCAGCGCTCGGCCACGGTATCCGGCGCGGTGATGTATTTCTCGGATCACGGCGAGTCGCTTGGCGAGAACGGCATCTACTTGCACGGCACGCCGTATATTATCGCGCCGCCGGAGCAGACACATGTGCCATTCCTGGTCTGGATGGCCGACGATCTGGCAAAGATCGGCGGCTATGACATGAGCTGCGTTGCCAAGCAGGCGACCGAAGGCACCCACTCGCACGACAACATCTTCCATAGCGTTCTTGGCATGATGGACATAGCAACGAAGGTCTACGATCCCAGCCTCGACGTCTTCGCCGCCTGCCGCCATCCGGCAAACAAGCTGGCGCAATTGAATTGATGCCTGCGGGTCTGTGGCTTCAATCGCGGTATCGCCAATCCGATATCGCGATTCCTTTCGTCACCCTGCACGACACGTCTGCGACGTTGCTCGTCCTCAGTATCGCTATCGTCATATCGAATTCCTCGAACGGAACCCTCGAAACTTTGAGGGTGTTTCGCGATTGGGAACGCGAGTAAATGCCACCCGAACATCATGGCGATAGGCAACGGACACAATCATGACGGCAAACACGGTCGAATTCGGGCTCGATACATTTGGCGACGTCACCCATGACGAGAGCGGAAAGCCGGACTCTCATGCGCAGGTCATCCGCAACGTCATCAAGGAAGGCGTGCTCGCGGACCAGCTCGGGATCGATTTCTTCGGTATCGGCGAGCATCACCGTGAGGATTTCGCGGTCTCCTCGCCCGAGACCGTTCTGGCCGCCATTGCCGGCCGCACGTCGCATATCCACCTCGGATCGGCGGTCACGGTTCTGAGTTCCGATGACCCGATCCGCGTCTTTCAGCGCTTTTCGAGCCTGGACGCGGCATCGAATGGACGCGCCGAAGTGATCCTCGGTCGCGGATCTTTCACGGAATCCTTTCCGCTGTTCGGCTTCGAGCTGTCGCAATATGAAAAGCTCTTCGAAGAAAAACTCGATCTTTTCGCCGCATTGCTCACCAACGAACCGGTGACCTGGAAAGGCAGCATCCGCCCGCCGCTCGACAAACAAAAGGTTTTCCCGACGATCGAGAAGGGTCACCTGAAGACGTGGATCGGCGTCGGCGGCAGCCCGGCTTCGGTCGTGCGCGCCGCACAGTATAATCTGCCGCTGATGCTGGCGATCATTGGCGGCAGCCCCTACCGTTTCCAGCCTTATATCGATCTCTATCACAAGGCATTCGCGCAATTGGGCGGCACGGCCCAGCCGATCGGCATCCATTCTCCCGGTTACATTGCCGATACCGACGACCAGGCCCGCGAAGAACTCTGGCCCTGCTACAAGGTGATGCGCGACCGCATCGGCCGCGAGCGCGGCTGGCCGCCGGTGACGCGCAACGAATTCGAGGACGAGATCGAACACGGCTCACTCTATGTCGGCTCGCCCGAAACGGTCGCCGCCAAGCTGACGCCGGTGATCAAGACGCTCGGCATCAACCGCTTCCAATTGAAATACAGCACCGGCACGCTCAGCCACCAGAAGCTGATGCACTGCATCGCGCTTTACGGCCAGGACGTCATCCCTGCCGTGCGGGCGGGACTAAAGTAGCTCCCGCAATCCCCAAGCGCCCTGCTGATCGGCCGAAAAGCACAATTACGGTCGCCTCGGCGCGGCCGCAGGATTCCTGTTGCCATGCTCCGTAATGGATACTACATTTGTCGTAATTCGTAGCATACGCTACAGATCCTGATAAATGGAAGTGCGGCATGACAACGGACGCTTTATCGCAGGCGAGTTTCGACAGCCGGATTCTTGTCGCGATCGAGGGGCTCTCGCCCGCTGAACAGCGCGTGGCCCGCTTCTTCATCGACCAGAAGCAGGCCGTGCTGCTGAACTCCGCCGCTCAGATTGCCGAGCTTGCCGGCGCCAGCGATGCGACGGTGGTGCGAACCGCCCGTGCGCTCGGCTTCGAGAGCCTCTCGGCGCTTCGCGCGGCGCTGCTTTCGGAACTGACGGGAGCCCCGACGCCCGGCAACCGGCTGGAGCGGACACTTGCCGAAACCGACGGCGACGCTGCCGGCATCCTGCACCATGTCATCGGCATTCACGAAACCGCGCTGGACGTTCTGAAACGGCCAGAGACTGCCGCGAGCTTTACGCGCGCCATCGATATTCTGGCGGCGGCAAACCGGCGCCATGTCTTCGGCATCGGCCCCTCCGGCGCGATGGCGGATTATGCCAGCCTGCAATTCAACCGCATCGGCCTGCCCACCTACCCGCTCTCCGCATCAGGCATCGCTCTCGCCGACCGCCTTCTCTGGCTCGGCAGGGGCGACGCCGTTTTGATGATGGCCTACGCGCCGCTCTATCGCGAAGTCGAGGTCGTGCTCGAACAGGCCAGTCGGCATGGCGTGCCGGTGATCCTCATCAGCGACGATCTCGGCCCACTGGTCGCCGACAAGGTGGCGGAAATCCTTCCCGTCCCACGCGGCAAGGCCGATCATCTCGCCATGCATGCCGGCACCATGGTGCTGATTGAAGCGATGATCGTCGGGCTCGCCGCGCATCGCCGACAAGCCGCCTTCGACAGCCTTGATCATCTGAGCACCCTGCGCGGCTCCATCGACAAGGCCTGGAGCAAACGCGGCACGAAGAGAAAGAAATAGCATGCGGAATCAAACCCCTATCCGCCACTCAGGATTCATTGCATGAATAGCCTCACTCCTATCCTCTCCACCCTGACGGCCTCCTTCCTCGGCTCTTTCGTCGAAGTCGTGGAAGCCTTCACCATCGTCCTTGCTGTCGGAGTCACCCGCAGCTGGCGTCCGGCCCTGATCGGTGCGGCGCTCGCGCTTGCCTTGCTGGCCGCTCTCGTCCTCATTTTCGGGCCGCTGCTGGCGCTGATCCCAATCCATACGATGCAATTCGTCATCGGCGTTCTCCTGATCCTGTTCGGCATGCGCTGGCTGCGCAAGGCCATCCTTCGCTCGCTCGGCGTCATCGCCCTGCATGACGAGGCCGCCGCCTTCACCAAGGAAACGGCAGCCCTGCGGCAGCAATCCGACGACCGGCGCGCCGATTATCTCGCCGGCCTTGCATCCTTCAAGGCGGTGCTGCTGGAAGGTGTCGAGGTGGTCTTCATCGTCATCGCCGTCGGCGGTGCCCACGGCATGACGCTCTATGCCGGTCTTGGTGCATTGGCCGCCTTCGTCCTGGTCATGCTGATCGGCCTGCTGGTGCATCGCCCGCTCGCCACCGTGCCGGAAAACACGCTCAAATTCGTCGTCGGGCTGATGCTGACCAGCTTCGGCATCTTCTGGACCGGCGAAGGCATCGGCGCGGACTGGCCGGGCGCAGATCTGGCGCTGATCGCCATCTTCGCGATCGTTTCGCTGGTATCCTTCATCATCGTTCGCAGCCTGCGCGGCTCAACCGGCAAACCCACCGCAAAGGCAGCCCAATGAGCGTCGTCCGCACCGCCCTGTCCGAGCTGATCGGCATGTTCATCGATGATGGCAGCCTGGCGACCCTCTGCCTGATCCTGGTCGCCGCCGTCGCCGGTGCCGTCCAGCTTCTGGCCCTGCCGCCACTTATCGGCGGAGTCCTGCTTCTGGTGGGATGCGTCGCCATTCTGGTGCACAGCGTTCTGCGTGCGGTAAAACGATAGGATCATCATTCCCCTGCAAACCATTGATATGCAGGGGAAATCGAGGAACTCCCTGCGAACTGATCGCCATCCCTGAGCGAGGCGATGGCCGCCCTGTCCCTCGACAGATCGTTTGGCAGGTGCGAAGAAGCTGAAAGGTTCAGCGCGATTGAGAGGCGTTCAGATGAGCAGTGCATATCCGGAAATCTATCTGGTTCGGCATGGGCAGACGGAATGGAGCCTGTCGGGCCGGCATACCGGACGAACCGACATACCCTTGACCACCGCCGGAGAAGATGCCGCCCGCAAGGTTACCGGCCGCCTGCCTGCCATCGACTTCGCCGCCGTCTGGTCGAGCCCGTCGCAGCGCGCCAGGAACACCTGCGCACTGGCCGGCTTCGGTGACGTCGTTGTCATCAAGGACGATCTGGCAGAGTGGGATTACGGCGCCTATGAAGGCATCACCACCAAGGACATTCAAGCTCAACGCCCCGGCTGGGAGATTTTCCGCGACGGATGCCCAAATGGAGAGACGGTAGCCGATGTCGGTGCACGGGCCGACCGGATCATCGGCCAGCTCCGAGAGATCAACGGCAACGTCCTGATCTTCTCCAGCGCCCATTTCCTGAGGGTCTTTGCCCCGCGCTGGATTGGCCTACCGCCGGAAAACGGCGCACGTCTCGTGCTCGACACCACCAGCATCAGCACTCTCGGCTACGACCACGACTTAACCGAACCCGTTATCCGCCGCTGGAATCAGATCTAACGGATCGCATCGCCAACAGATAATGATCGAGCGGCAACAAGGCCGCTCGATCAAAGCTTAGCGTCGAACAGTACCCGCCTTACCAGGCCGTCAGCCCCAGCAGCTTTTCACCCAAAGGTGTCAGAACCGCTGTCTCGGCATTATGCTTTTCCCATTCGCGCGGGTCGCCCGGAAACGAGTCGCGCTTCGGATGATCGCGCTCGCGCCATAGGCGGATGCGCTCTTCCCTCTCGACAACATCGTCGAACTCGGCCGGGTGCATCGATACATACTGCGCCATACGCACGCGGTTTTCCGCATGGTTTGGGCGAACACCGTGAGCCAGCAGCGAATTGAAGATCATCAGGTCACCCGGCTCCATCTCGATATTGACGACGGAAAGCCCCATCATATCGGGATGCATCGGGTCTCGATCCGCAGGCTGCGTCTTCTCCCACTCTTCGAAACGCTCGAATAGTTCCGGCACGCATTGAAACCCACCGACATCGCCGTCCTGCTTCTTCAGGCTAAGCACACCCTGCACGCCGATCGGCAGCGGGCGGCGCGATGTGTCCACATCCCAGTGAATGAAGCCGTTCGGATTGCCCTTGACCTTCTTCGGCGCATTGAGATTGGCGCGATCGATGGTCACCCACAGATCTTCGCGGTCCCAGATATCGACAAAAACGTCATAGATGCGCCGTTCCATGCGGTTGTCCCACAGCGCCTGGTGATTATAGATCTCCAGCATGCCGGTGTTGTTGAGCTCCTTCATCTTGTGCTCGCGGCGTTGCGGCGCGTACCAGGTCGACGGATCGTTCGGATCCTTCTCGTCAAATGCCCAGAGCACCTCCACAAGCCGCTCGACATTGGCGGCGGGGACCGCCTGCCGCACGATCACGTAGCCCTTGGTGATCCAGTGCTGCCAGTCCTGCTGCGAAAGAACCCGCAAAGGCAGCGTCTTCTTGATGTCCTTCAATTGCGTCGTGACCGAAGAAGCGGTCGGATGAGCGTCTCGTTTCAAGGCCTGTTGCATATGGTCCTCCCATCGGATCGATGCCTGTCGTTTCAGGCGACGACCGATTTGTAATGGGACGTAAGCTGCTCGTGTTGCCCTGCTCCGGCAATTTCTGATACTATTCTGGCTTATGTGAGCATAGTGGCGCCCGATGAGACCCTATCTTGAAGTGTTGCAGCGCTCGCCAGAGGCCTCGTGGAGCATGCTCAACCGGCGGCTCGACGACGCCATTCCCTTCCAATGGCACCATCATCCCGAATTCGAGCTCACCCTCACGCTGAACTCGATCGGCCAGCGTTTCATCGGCGATCACAGCAGCGATTACGACGACAGCGATCTCGTGCTGGTCGGGCCGAACCTGCCGCATACATGGGTCTCGCGTGCCAAGATCGACCAGCACCAACCGCATGTCGCGCTTGTCCTCTGGTTCCATCGTGATTGGCTGTTGCGCATGACCGGCGGCGCCGTCGAGTTTCGACCGATCGAGACGATGCTGGAGCGAGCCGATGGCGGCCTGCATTTCTCGAAGGAGACCGCACAAGCAGTGCGGCTTGAATACGAAGCCGTCTTCGACAAGCCGCCGGTGGAGCGCCTGTTGTCCCTCTTGAACATCCTTGCCAGAGTTGCCGAGGATCGACAGGCAACACCGCTTGCGAGCGCGCCGGGTCGGTCACCGGACATCAAGGAAAGCCGCGAACGCATCGACCGCGTGCTGACGCATATGCATCTCCACTATGCGCGCGCCATCAGCCTGGAGGAGCTGGCCGATATCGCCGCACTCAGCGTTTCCGGCCTGCATCGCATGTTCCGCCGCCACACCGGCACCGCTATTTCCGACTACCTGACGCGCATGCGGATCGGCGACGCCTGCGCCCGCCTCTCCTCCACCACTCAGGCGATCCACCACATCAGCGATGCGGTCGGCTATCACTCCATCGCCAACTTCAACCGGCAGTTCAAGACCCTCAAGAGCATGACGCCGCGGCAATACAGGGCATTGTTCGTCAGGCGATGACCGGCGAACGGCGAAACAGCCTGGCGATCCTTGCCGCTGCCGCATCCGCCGCTTCTGGCGGCATGCGTGCAATGCCGAACAACAGGCCCGGCCGTGGCGGACCGAGGTGCAGGGATGACATGGCGCGGAGCGCGAATCCCTCCGCGTTGATCCTTCGCGTCGCCGCCAGATCGTCGGTGCCCTCATCCTTGAACCAGGTGGCCAGCTGCAGCCCGCCGGCGCCCTCGCCCACTTCGAGCCAATCGCCGCAATGACGGCGTAGTGCCGAAACGGTGGCGGCCATGCGTGCGGCATAGATCGTGTTCATATGCCTTAGATGCGCGCGAAAACGGCCATCGCGAATGAAATCGGCAAGCGCCGCCTGGATATGGATGGGGACGACGGCCCCTCTCAACAGCTGTGCGGCTGTCACCTCCGGCACAAGCCAGGACGGCACGACCGCGTAGGCAACGCGCAGGCCTGGAGCAAGCGTCTTCGAGAAGGTGCCGAGATAGGCGACGACTTCGCCACGATCAATGCCCTGCAATGCGGCGATCGGGCGCGACGCATACTGGAACTCGCTGTCATAATCGTCTTCCAGCACGACCGAACCGTTGGCGCGGGCAAATTCGAGCAGGGCCAGACGGCGTGAAAGGCTCATTGTTGCGCCGGTCGGATATTGATGCGAGGGCGTAGCATAGATCAGCCGCGGCAGCAGGCCGGCGGCTTTGGTGACATCGATGCCCTCGATATCGCAGGGCACAGGCACGAGGCTCGCGCCCGCCATCCGCAGCAGCGCCTGCGCGGTCGCATATCCCGGCTCTTCCATCCATGCGATAGCCCCATCCGGGCGATCGGATCTCAACAGGACGCGCGCCAGAAGATCAATGGCCGCTCCGGTCGAGGGAACGATAATAAGCTGCTCCGCGCGCGCGATCACGCCGCGCGTGACGGAGATATGCTCGAGGATCGCTTCGCGCAGCTCGCGAATGCCGCTGTGAGCGCCGTAGCCGAGGTCATGCACCCGGAGCGAACGGCCGCGAGCGCCGAGATACCGCGCCCAGGCGGCATGCGGAAAGGCGGCGGTATCCGGCACGCCGGACTTGAACAAGCCGTCGGTGGCGACCTCGAGCGTTGGCGGCGGGCTGAGCGGAGATGGCTCCGCCTGCCCTTGCAGAGGCGGTGTTGCGAATGCGGCAACGCGGGTCGCCGCCCCCGTCGTCGACTGCAGATAACCTTCCGCTTTCAGCCGTTCATAGGCGTTGACCACGGTGGAACGCGCCACACCGAGCGAGATTGCCAGCATCCTTGTCGACGGCAGCTTTTGTCCCGGCAACATCTGCCCTCGAAGGATGCGGTCTCGCATCAGGCGATAGACCTGCCCCTCCAGATCGCCCGAAGTTCGATCGAGCGCCGGCCATTGCGCGGCAGATGTCATGACGCCCCCAACTGGTCTGTTTAAAATATAAGAACTGGCTATTTATAACATACCTCTTTGGCGGCAAGGATCAAAGCGACACCAACGAGGAAAACCATGGCCGATCTCTCCCCGCCATCCACCGACGACTATCCGACCACAGAACGCACGCGCGTGCGGCGCGAACATCATCGCGGCAGCCATGCGCAGGCGGACGTCCATGCTATCCTGGACGCCGCCCCGCTCTGTCACGTCGGCTATGTCATCAATGGTGCGCCCTATGTGACGCCGACGCTGCATTGGCGCGAAGGCAATCATGTCTACTGGCACGGCTCCGCCGCCAGCCGCTTTCTGCGCGCAGCGGAGGATATGCCCGTCTGCCTCACCTGCAGCATCATGGATGGCTATGTGCTCGCCCGCTCCGCCTTCTACCATTCTGTCAACTACCGCTCCGCCATGGTCTTCGGCAAGGCATGCCTGCTGGAGGACGCCGAGGAGAAGGCCGATGCCCTACGCCGTTTCGTCGAGAACCTGTTTCCCGGCCGCTGGGACAGCCTGCGACCGATGACCAGCCAGGAGGTGAAAGCGACCTCCGTGCTACGGATGGAAATCGAGGAGGCGACCGCCAAGGTGCGCAACGGCCCGCCGGGCGATGCCGACGAGGCGGATGTTCCGGTCTGGGCGGGCGTCTTGCCGGTGCGCAGCCACCTCGCCCCGGCGCAAGCCGCACCCGGATTGCTCGACGGAATAGAGCTACCCGAACCGCTGGCGGCGCTGATACAATCAGGCCGGCTTCGATAGATTGCCCTCGCATTTGATACCGAAGGACTTCGACATGGACCTTACGAATTGGAACGGCGTGCCGCGCCCGGAACGGATCACTCTGGAAGGCCGCTATGTCCGGCTGGAACCGCTCGACGCCACGCACCATAGCACCGACCTCTTCGCTTCGGCGCAGGCGCCCGGCGCGGATGATCGTTTCCGCTACCTGTTCGAGAACGCCCCCGCCGATCTCGCCGCCTTCACGCCCTGGCTCGAGAAAGCCGCAGCCAGCGCCGACCCGCTGTTCTTCGCCACGATCGACAAGCGGACCGGCCGGGCCGAGGGCCGGCAGGCATTGATGCGGATCGACCCCGCGCATGGCGTCATCGAGATCGGCAGCATTCTCTGGGGTCCGGCAATCGCCCGCAGTCGCATCACCACCGAGACGCTCTATCTCTTCGCCTCCTATGTCTTCGACACGCTCGGCTATCGTCGCTTCGAGTGGAAATGCAACAATCTCAACGAGCCCTCCAAACGCGCCGCCGAGCGCTTCGGCTTTTCCTTCGAAGGCATCTTCCGCCAGCATATGGTCGCCAAGGGCCAAAACCGCGACACCGCCTGGTTCGCCATGATCGACGCCGACTGGCCGCGCCTGAAGGCCGGCTATGAGCGGTGGCTGAGCCCGGAGAATTTCGACGAGGCCGGACAGCAGAAGAGCAAGCTGACGTTCGGCTAGAGCAGTTTTCGAAAGTACACGACGCGTTGAGTTTCCTCAAAACCCAACGCGTCGTGAAAGGCATGACTTTCGACATTGTCGAGCAGCGCATCCGAAGCAAATTCCTGGCATCCGGCGGCGCGTCCCCAATCGGCGACGGTACGGCAAAGCGATTGCGCTACGCCCTGCCGCCTGTACTCCCGGCGCACATAAATGCCCTCGAGGAAAAGCACAGGAGAGGTCTTGCAGCCATTGACATAATCATGCCGGAGCGTCGCCTCGGCAAACCCCACTGCGTGACCCGTCTGATCGCAAGCAATGAAGGCGATGGCATTTTCTTTCGTGAGAATTTGTGTCAGCTCGGCTCGATGATACTCCATCGAGCTACTCGGCCAGAGCTCAGCGCGCAGACGCAACCATGCATCCAGATGCTCGAGACTGGCTTCCTTTATTTGCATCTTCCCTCCCCATCCTTTGATAGATTTAGCCGCAATGACACTCCCCCAGCTAAGCCGTCAGAAACGCGCTTCGCATCATCGCGACGACGTCCGAAACGGTCGGCCCCGTGACTGGCGGCGGGTTTGGCGCCTCGCAAAACTCCCGCCAGATAAAGAATGTCAGCTCGGCACCATCCGTCCCCGGCTCCCCCGCAGGCTGACCGAAGGAGCCAAGAACCCGATAACGCTCATCCTTCCAGAACAGGGCTTCAAGCCAATCATAGACCGGCATGATATGGAAATGTAACGGATGTCCCGGCGAATGACCGTAACGGCCAATATGGACGCGCGCGGGATGAAGCAGGGTTTCGAGCTCCCGCTGCACCTTGGCAAGAAGAGACCCAAGCGATGCAAGCGCTTCGGTTGGCAGATCGTACAACGCATTCGTTCCGAGCTTGGAGCCGACCATCAGATAACCCGGCAGGACCGTGTCCATGCGATGGTTCACGAGCCAATGCTCCGTCTCGTGAATTCTGAATTTGGAAGGAATATCCAACGACGTCACCTTTTCATTGCTGTCAGGGCAGCCCAGCCAAGACTTTCGTCGGCAAAGGCCCATGTCCTCAGGCGGAGTTAACTTGAGACGACGAGGTTGATCAGCGTCTGCAACATAGTGAAATGCAACGCTTCTATCTCGACTCAAGTTTTCCCTTTCGCGACCACAATCATCGCGTTACATATCGCGCATATTCACGCGCCAACCACCAGATGACAATTCGAGGACAATGGCATGACGTCAAAAAACAGTTCGCGCCTTTACGCTGCTGTTTCATCCCTGTTGTGGCCAGCCATCTTTTGCGCCGGCCTGACAGGCTCCTATTTCGCCTTCCAGTCCGATATGCATCTGCTGTGGTTCAACGTCACTTATTTCTCGATTGTGGCGATCATTGCGCTCTTCGAGCGGCTGATGCCCTATGAAGAGACCTGGCTGGAGAGCGATGGCGAGACGTTCAACAACATCGCACACACGCTCCTGAGTAAGGGCGGCGTGCAGATCGCCGCGGCCATTGGCACCTCATTCCCGATGGCGGTGGCGACCGTGGCGCAGCCTTTCCTGAGCCACAAGGCGAATATCTGGCCGGAGCAATGGCCGATGGCCCTGCAGGTCGTGCTCGGGCTCGTCATCGCTGAATTCGGCCTCTATCTCGCCCATCGCCTTGCGCATGAGTACCTGTCGCTCTGGCGCTTCCATGCCCTGCATCACAGCGTCGAACGCCTATGGGTTATCAATACCGGCCGCTTCCATATCATCGACTCGCTGTTCAAGATCGCGCTCGGCCAGATCCCGCTCTATCTGCTCGGCGCACCGCTGCCGGTCTTCCTGTGGATCGGCGCGGTCACGGCCTTTATCGGCCTTCTGACCCATTGCAACATCGATGTCCGTACCGGCCCGCTCGACTGGATCCTCTCGACTCCGCGCCTGCACCGCTGGCATCATTCCAAGCTGCTGGCCGAGGGCAATACCAATTATGGGGAAAACCTTGTGATCTGGGACCAGATCCTCGGCACCTACTATAACCCACCTCGCCCCTCCTCCACCGACATCGGCATTACCGGCAAGGTCGCCGACAGTTTCGTTGCCCAACTCGTGCAGCCCTTTTCCAAGAAAGGCGCCAAGCAGATCATCGGCAAGAAGCCGAAGGAAGTCCGGGACAAGGAAGAACTGGCCGCCGCCAAGGCCGCCTCCCGGCGCAAGCAGGCCGAGGAGCCGATCCGCAAGTCAGGCTGAAAGACACGCGACACCGGTCAAATTTTCGAATGGATATGCGGCGCAGGGACAGGCAGGGATGAAATGGCCTCGCCCCCGCTGCCGCGCGAAAGCGCATAGACTGTGTCCAGGGAAACCGGCTCGGCCCAATTCGGCGCGCCGCCGACACACGTAAACCTATTTCAAATCGAGAAGATATTGTCATTTAACGTGTATTGAAAAAGGCACCCTGGGGGGTTACCTATCCCTCGCAAATTATTGACCATGAAAGATTAGGAAAACTATTGAAATGGAAGGGAGATTTACCACAGATCATCTCAAGCAACTCCATAGAATATTTTTCACATCTCGTGAAATAGATAGACTTGAACGAGAATTCATTAAGCAAGGCATAGCACACTTTCATGTTTCCGGTGCCGGACACGAGTCGACGGCGCTGTTGAATGAATTCCTTCATGACGACGATTGGCTGCATCTGCACTATCGCGACAAAGCACTGATGCTGGCGCGCGGCATGCCCATTCGTGAGTTTTTTTCCAGCCTTCTCGCCACGGGCAATTCCCATTCCGCCGGCCGCCAGATGAGCGCGCATCTTTCCTCCCGCGCTCTCAACATCACGTCCATCGTTGGTCCGGTCGGCAACAATGCACTTCATGCCGTCGGTGCCAGCGCAGCGCTGAAGCATAAGGCAGGCATGCCGATCGCCATTTGTTGCGTTGGCGATGGCACCACGCAGCAAGGCGAATTTCTGGAAGCCGTGGCCGAAGCCGTGCGCGGCCAATATCCGGTCGTCTTCGTCGTCGAGGACAATAGTTTCTCCATCTCGACGCGGACCAGAAAGCAGACCTTCTTCGATCTGCCGACCGGCCCCGCACCATCCTTCTACGGCCTCGACATCATCCGTGCCGAAGGCGACGATCTGGCGGCCTCGCGCGAAGCCTTCCGCAAGGCCGTCCGCCATAGCCGCAACAACCGCACGCCGAGCCTTGTCGTCATCAACATGGAGCGGCTGACCGACCACACCAACGCCGACGACCAGAAGACCTATCGCACGCAGGATGAGATCGAGAACGCGGCTTACCGCGATCCTCTCATCAATTTGAGAGCCGCCCTGCTGAAGGCGGGTATCGACGACACCGCGCTGGACAAGATCGAAAAAGACCTGACTGCAGAAGTGCAGGCGGAAGCAGCCCTTGCCCGCAAGGAAGATGCGCCTAAGGTCGAGCCGGAAGCAAAAGCGCCCTACCCAGCCTCCTTCGACAAGACAGCCGAATATCGCGGCGGCGCCAGTGCTGCGACGCTGACGATGCGCGAGGCGCTGAACGGCGTGCTCGACAAGCAGCTGGCCAACAATCCGGATGTCGTCCTCTTCGGCCAGGACATCGAAGACCCCAAGGGCGATGTCTTCGGCGTCACACGCGGCCTCAGCACGAAGTATCCCGAGCGCGTCTACAATGCGGCGCTGAGCGAATCGACCATCGTCGGCACCGCCGTCGGCCGGGCGCTAGCCGGCCAGCGCCCCGTCGCCTTCCTGCAATTCGCCGATTTCCTGCCGCTCGCCTATAACCAGATCGTCTCGGAAATGGGCAGCATGTTCTGGCGCAGCAATGGCGACTGGGAATCGCCCGTCATCCTGATGGTGAGCTGCGGCGGTTACAAACCCGGCCTTGGACCGTTCCACGCGCAAAGCTTCGAGAGCATGCTGGCGCACACGCCCGGCATCGACGTCGTCATGCCCTCCACCGCCGGCGATGCTGCTGGCCTGCTCAATGCCGCTTTCGAATCCAGACGCCCGACCGTCTTTCTCTATCCGAAGGCTGTGCTCAACAATTCCGACGGCCGCACCTCCGTCGATGTCGACCAGCATTTCGTCCGTCCCGGCCTGTCGCGTTATATCGCCCGCGGCCGCGACCTGACGCTGGTCACCTACGGCAACACGGTGTCGCTCTGCGCCAAGGCGGCAAGCGCCTTCGAGACCCAGGGATTTTCGGTCGAGGTCATCGACCTGCGTTCGATCTCGCCCTGGGATGAGAAGGAAGTGCTTGCCAGCGCCAAGCGCACCAAGCGCCTGATCGTCGTGCATGAAGACAACCGCACGGTCGGTATGGGCGCCGAAATCGTCGCCACCGTCTCCGAAAAGGCCGA
This sequence comes from Rhizobium sp. AP16, assembly GCF_000281735.1. Taxonomy (NCBI): domain Bacteria; kingdom Pseudomonadati; phylum Pseudomonadota; class Alphaproteobacteria; order Hyphomicrobiales; family Rhizobiaceae; genus Rhizobium; species Rhizobium sp. AP16. The sequence continues at coordinate 44,172 of NZ_AJVM01000002.1, forward strand.
CGTGCCCGTCGTCGTCCGCCGGCTTGCCCGTTCTGACTCGCATGTCCCCTTTAACTTCGGCAACCAGCTGGAAACGCTGCCATCCTACAGCAAGCTGGTCGATCTGATGGCCGAAGTCCTCGAATGCGAGGTCACCTGGCATGAAGAGGACAAGTCCGGCCCGACGGCCGCCATCAAGGCGATCGGCTCCGGCCCCGCCGACGAAAACGTGCTGGTGACCGATCTCCTGGTGAAGCCTGGCGATACGATCGAGGTTGGCCAGCTCGTCGCGGTGGTCGAGGCGACCAAGGCTTCGGTCGAGATCTGCGCCAATATTGGCGGCGTGGTGCAGGAAGTCTTCGTCAAGATCGGCGACCAAATCGCCACCGACAGCCCACTTCTGACCGTGGACGCCGACCGCGACCTCAGCGAGCGCAATTTCGCGCTGGCTTCCGAGGTCCAGAACAAGTTCGTGCTGCGCCGCCTGAAGTCGCACGCCATCCCGGCGCTCCGCCGCCATTCCGGTAATTTCACGGAAATCGCCGTCAGCGGCATGGGCTTCGCGACCGGCGCCCGCCGTGTCAGCAATGAAGAGATTATCCATAACTGGCCGAACCGGCGCGCAGAGGAAATCTTCGCGCTGACCGGCATCAAGAGCCGCTATTGGGTCGGCCCCGGCGAAAGCACGCTGAGCCTGGCGACCAAGGCCGTTCGCGACCTTCTGCACCAGACCAATACGACGATCCATGACATGGACCTCGTCATTGCCGCTACCGGCACGCCCGATATCGCGACGCCGTCGCTCGCAAGCCGCGTTTCGGTTGCCGTTGCCGAAGACGGCGTGCGGCCGTCGCTCGCCGCCTACGACATGGGCGCCGCCTGCTCCGGCTATCTCTATGCCCTGCAGCAGGCTTACGATTTCATTGCCCAGCAGAACGACGCCAAGGTGCTGATCGTCACCTCGGAAGTGCTGTCGCCGCTGCTCGACATGAGCGATTTCTCCACCGCCATCCTGTTCGGCGACGCCGCCACTGCCTGCCTGGTGACCAGCCGCGATATGGCGCGCAATCCGCTGTTTGCAGCCAGCCGCCCGGTCATCAGCGGCCGTCCGGAGCCGGGCGATCTTCTCTATGTTCCGCTGCCGGACAAGGGCGTCATTTCCATGAACGGACGCTCGGTCTTTACCGAAGCCGTGCATTCCATGTCGCGCTCGATCGAGGATGCCTGCGTCGATGCCGGATTGGAGCTTGCCAATCTCGACCTTCTGGTGCCGCATCAGGCCAACCAGCGCATCATCGACACCATCGCCAAGCGCAGCGGCCGCCCGGCCCTGAGCGTCATCGAGAACTACGGCAACACCAGTTCGTCGAGCATACCGCTCGCCATGATGCATGTCGCCAAGGAGCGCGCCGAACCGCTCAACCTCGGCCTCGTCGCCTTCGGCGGCGGCATGACCTCTGGCGCTGCCATCGTACGCACGATCAAGTAACAACCATCCGCAGTAAAAGCCGCCGTCTTCCATGGACGGCGGCTTACGCGGATCCTCGGCGCCTGATTTCCGATCATGAGCAATGTCGCTCTGCCGATGGAGACCATTTCTGAGCCTCTCCTCACTCAATAAACCCCGTAGTCTGTGACGATCGAAGGCCATCGGGCTCGATTGGCTATTCGGCAGGCCTATTCTTGGCAGAGGTATGCATCAACAAAATGCAACCTATAGCCACTAATGTTCACTACAATTCATCCATCCTTGCTTGCGCCTCTTCTTGAAAAGCACCGGAGCGGTACTTTACTTAAGGTGCATGGCACAGACACACAGTCCATCGCATAGATCGCTCCTACGTTACGAACTCGCTCCTGATAGCGGGGCACGTCAGGCATTGGAGGAGACCTTTGCCGCATACGCGCAGATGATGGTGATTCTCGCCGAGATCGTCTCGGACAAGACCGGGGCAAATCTCGTGGTTCTTCATGAACTTGCCTATGAAACCATCCGCGAACGCACCGGTTTGCCCGCGCGTCTGGTGACGCTGGGCCTGCGTGATTTTGCGGCCAATCGCGGCGGGGCGACCGATATCAGTCGCCTGCCGCTCGATGAAAAGCTCTTTGCCATCAAGGGTCCGTCGGACCTGACAATCTCGACGGTGCGCGGCCGTGTTGCCGTGCCCTTCGACGTGGCCGGTTATTTCAAGGGGTGGGAGAGTGTCTTTCCCGCCTATCTGATCGCCGATGGCGGCCACTACGAGATTCACATCGGCGTAACGCCAAACTCCCCCCGAACGGAGGAAAACAGCATGACGAACGAAGGCATTCTTTCCCGCATGGGACGGCTGATTGCCGGCCTCGCAAATACGGCCATCGACAAAGTGGAAGGCGCAAACAAGGTCGCAGTCATCGAACAGGCGCTGCGTGAGATCGACGCCGCCGCCGATGAAGCCCGCGCCGATCTCGGCAAGGCACGCGCCGAGGAATACCGCATCCAGAGCCGCCGCACCGAAATTGCCGACGACCTTACAGCCCTCGACGAAAAGATCCGGCTCGCGGTCTCCACGGGCCGCGACGACCTCGCCAAGGCCGGCGTCGCCCGCCAGATCGATCTCGAAGCCCAGATCGCCGCGCTCGACAAGGCGCTGGCGGATGCCCATGAGCAGATCGACGAGGGCCAGAAGGCACTGCAAGCCATTCTCGCCACAAGGCGCGAGGCGGAGGCCCGGCTCGCCGATTTCAAGCGCAGTCTTGCGCGTCACGCACCGGAGGAAGCAGCAGGCGGCAAGCCGCATGCGACGCCTGGCGCCGGTGCCGCCCGCGCGGCGGCCGCAGTCTCGCGCCTGACCGGCGTTCCCGCGGGCGAACCCGCAACCAGTGCCGAGCTCGACGAACTCGACCGCCTGCACCGGGAACAGGCTATCGAAGCCCGCCTTGCCCGTTTCAAGGCGAATGATCAGTAACGACCATGCACCTTTTCCTCGCACCTGAATGCGGGCCTTTTGCCATCGCGGCAATGATCCTGGTCGGCCTGACCGCCATCGAAATTCTCTCCATGCTGCTCGGCTTCTCCTTGAGCGAGATGATCGGCAAGCCGCATTTCGATGGTCATGACGGCGTTGTCGCCGGCCTGCTCTCCTGGATCAATCTCGGCGGCGTGCCGCTGTTGATCCTGATCATGCTGCTGCTTGGCATCTTCGCCATCACCGGCTTTGCCATACAGACAGTCGCCGACCTCGTCTGGACGCCACTGCCGGCAATCGTCGCCGTGCTTCCCGCTGCCTTTCTCACCGTCCCATTGGTGAGAGGCTCAACACGCACCATCGCGCGGCTCATCCCCCGCGATGAGACCTATGCCGTCAACGCCGGCGATTTCGTCGGCAGCACAGCGCAGGTCACCATCGGCCCATTGGACCAGGGTCTGCCCGGCCGCGTCTCGGTCAAAGACGTGTACGGCAACTGGCACCAGCTGCGCGCCAGCGCCGCCAAAGGCGAAGGTCCGCTTGGCGTCGGCACCAAAGTTCTTCTTGTCGACCGCAAGGCCGATATCTTCATCGCAGTTCCCGCGCCATCGGACCTTATCGGTTCCGACGCTCAATCCTCTACGGAGCAACACTAATGTACGGCCTATATGACCTTCTTCTGCCAGCGGGCATCGGCATCGTCCTGATCCTCGGGATCGGCTTTGTCTTCGCCTCGCTTTATGTCCGCTCAAGCCGGGATGAAGCCTATGTGCGTACCGGTCTCGGTGGCCAGAAAGTCGTCCTCGACGGCGGTTCCGTCGTCCTGCCGATCTTCCATTCGATCGCTCGGGTCAATCTCAAGACCTTGCGTCTCGAGGTACAGCGCGGCGAAAATGATGCGCTGATCACCAAGGACCGCATGCGCGTCGACATCGGCGCCGAATTCTATGTCCGCGTCAAGCCGGACGCCTCCTCCATCGCGCTTGCCGCGCAGACACTCGGCAGCCGCACCAACGACAGCGAACAGCTGCGCCAGCTGATCGAAGCGAAATTCGTCGACAGCCTGCGCTCTGTCGCCGCCACGATGAACCTCGATGCCCTGCAGGAACAGCGCATGGATTTCGTCAAGGCGGTCCAGGAAGCAGTCGGTTCCGACCTGCAATCCAACGGTCTCGAACTCGAGTCCGTGTCGCTGACCCGTCTCGACCAGACCGACATCAAGCATTTCAACGCCAACAACTTCTTCGACGCCCATGGTCTGGCGGCGCTGACCCGTGTCACCGAGGGCCGCAAGAAGGAGCGCAACGAAATCGTTCGCGATACCGAAGTCGCGATCGCCCAGAAGGACCTGGAGGCCCGGCAGCAGTCGCTGACAATCGAGCGGACGAAGCGCGAGGCCGAGCTCAGCCAGGAGCGCGACATCGCCAACAAGTCGGCCGCTACCCGCGCCGAAACCGCACAGCAGGAGCAGGCCGCCAAGCGCTCGGAAGAGGAAGCCCGCATTGCCGCCGAACAGGCAATCGCCGAACGCGAAGCCTTGGCAAAGCAGGTACGTGAGTCCGCCAACATCGACTCGACCCGCGCCGTGCAGCAGCGTGACACGGAAGCCCGCCGCGACAACCAGATCGTTGCGCAGGAAAGCGCGATTGCCGTTGCCAACAAGAGCCGCGAGGAATCGGAAGCCAAGGCGAAAGCCGAAGTCGCACGCGCTCTCGCCATCGCCGCGGAAGAAAAGGTCGGCACCGCCAAAGCCGTCGAGATCGCCGAGCGTGAAAAGCAGATCGCGGTGATCGACGCGCAAAAGCGGGCACAGACCCAGGCGACCGCCGTCACCATCGCCGCAGAAGCGGAAAAGCAGGCGGCAATCGACCAGGCCGACGCCATCAAAACGCTGGCCACCGCCGACGCCGATGCTGCGATCATCAAGGCCAAGGGTATTCTGGAAACCGGTAAGGCGACGGCTGAAAGCGAGGCGCTGCTCAACGAGGCGCGCAACAAGCTCAGCCCCGCCATCATCGAATACGAAATCACCCGCGAACGCATCCGCATCGTCCCTGCAGCGCTTGCCGAAGCGGTCAAGCCGATCGAGAAGATTTCGGATATCAGGATCTTCGACACCGGCGGCATGCTCGGTCGCAACGGCAATGGCGCGAACGGCGGCAGCGGTATCGGCCTTGGCGAGGGGCTTGCCGGCCAGCTGCTCTCCTATCAGGCCAACAAGCCGATCCTCGACCGCCTGCTCAAGGAAGCTGGCTTCGACGGCGACAATGCCATCTCGGCGCTCCTTGGCAATCTGGAAGGCAAGGCCGCGACTGCGCAGTCGAGCGACGATTATGCCGAAGACGCCGAAGAGGCGAATAAGCCAGCTTAACGGCTGCGCCTGACCGACCCAAAATAAAACCCCGGAATCCTCTGCGAATTCCGGGGTTTTCGTAACGTTTACAAGCCAGCCCGGATTACGCCTTCGGGCGGTTTCTCAGCGCCTCGGCTTCGGCATAGAATTTCTTTTCCCATTCCTTGTGATTATCGAGGCCCTCTTTGATGAAGGGCGTGAAGATCGCCAGGTTCATCAAAGCCCAGTTGACGATGCGGGCCGGGAATTTCAGCGGCTTGACGAAATCGACGAAGAGGACGACGCGGGTCTTGTCCGTGTGGTTCCAGGCCTCGTGCTCGTAGGCGTCGTCGAAGATCAGCGCCTTGCCTTCTTCCCAGTGGCAGATCTGCTTGTCGACGCGGATGGCGAGCTGGTCCTTCGGCTCCGGCACGATCAGGCCGACATGCAGGCGCAGAACGCCATTATAGGGGCCGCGATGGGCGGGCAAATGCTTGCCCGGCTCGAAAATCGAGAACATCGCCGTGGTCAGCCCGGGGATCTTCTGCACCGCCGCCCAGGTGTTCGGGCAGGCCTTGATGTTCTGCTCCGACTTCACGCCGAATCCGAGAAGGAAGAAGGTCTTCCAGCGGTTATCGGTCGAAATCGTCTTCACATCGGTAGAAATGTCCTGGAAGGTCGGCAGCTCACTCTGGCGTTCCAGCACCTTTTCCAGCTCGGCACGGATCGCGGGATAATCCTTCTCGATCTCGGCGGCCCAGGGGAAAGTGGCGTTGTCATAGACCGGCGGATTGCCGAGCTTGGCGTATTTCAGATTAAGGCTTTCGGCCCAGGCGACGACGCCCATAAAGAAGCGTGTGACTGTGCTTGGGCGATCCATCGGCGCGATGCCGGTTGTACCAAAGGTTTGTTCCGGAGCATTCGGCTCGGCGGTTGTGGGAGCTGGTGCGCTCAAAGTGCTCTCCGTCATGTCTGTCTGCGTAGGGGTTGTTTGGGAGGAGGAAATCTTGTCTCAGGGGAATTTGCGTGGGAATCTTGGAGCGGCAATAGGTCCAGCAACGTCTGTATTTGCCTGGCCGATCCACGATCTGCGCCCGACTCCTCTGTTATGCAATGATCATAATAAGCGATTATATGAGTTCATTAGTCGAATTTCGCAAGAGTATCCGTTCGCAAGAGCGGGGCTTTGTCGTGCGTAATTTTCAATGCCTGTTTTCCGCGGATATCTGCCCAGGAGCCGGCGGAAATACGGCCAAGTCCAAGATTTTTTCCGCAATGATTTCACAATTTTGCGAGCTCACAGCTCATCTCGCTTAGTCTTGGTGTTCAGCAGCGAGCGGATCGATACGCCGGACGAAATGCCGCCGTCAGCGGCACCCTTCACGATGCCGACACGCTGCGACAAATAGATGCTGGTATGGCCGCTGCAGATGTAGGCGAGGAAGCAGGCGACGGCGAGATAGACCGTGTGTGTCGCCCCGAAGAGCTCGATGCCCATGATCATGCAGGCGAGCGGCGTATTGGTAGCACCTGCGAAAACCGCGACGAAACCGAGTGCCGCGAAGAGATCGACCGGCGCGCCGAGAATGGCGGCGATGGCATTGCCAAGTGCGGCGCCGATGAAGAACAGCGGCGTCACCTCGCCGCCTTTGAAGCCAGAGCTCAGCGTCACGATAGTAAAGACCGCCTTCCAGAACCAGCTCCAATAATCGACGCGCGCCGGATCGAAGAAGCCCGGGATTGTCGCATCGCCCGGATTGGGTGACCAGACGCCGAGACCGAGATATTCTCGGGTGCCGAGCGCATAGACGAGGCCGATCAGCACGATGCTCGCAATCACCGGCCGAAGTGGCGCATAGGCGCAGATCTTCTTGAAAACGGCCGACATCCTGTGGGAAATCTCGCTGAAGCAGCGGGCCATCAACCCGAAAAGCACCCCGGCAATGCCGACCTTCAGAAGCAGCAGCGCATCCAAATGGAAGGTGCTAGCCGGCGTGCCGGCGAGATAGGCGATATGGTACTGGATGTGCTCGATACCCCAAGCATGGCAGGTCCAGTCGGCCGCGATCGCTGCCACAAGGCTGGGGATCAGCGCTTCATATTGCATACGGCCGATGGTCAGCACTTCGAGCGCGAAGACTGCGCCTGCGATCGGCGTACCGAACACCGCGCCGAAACCGGCGGCGATGCCGGCCATCAGCAGGATGCGGACTTCGGCGTGGCTCAGTCGGAAAAACCTGGCAAAGGCACTGGCGATGCTGCCGCCGAGCTGCACCGCCGTTCCCTCGCGCCCCGCCGAACCGCCGACCAGATGCGTTAGGACGGTCGAGACCAGGATGAACGGCGCCATGCGCAGCGGTACGCCACCGCCCGGCTCATGGATCTGCTCGACGATCAGATTATTGCCGCCCTCCGCGCCCCGTCCGAAACGCTGGTACGCCAGCACCATCAGGAAACCGGCAACCGGCATCAGGAAGATCAGCCAGGGATAGTCGAACCGCGCCTGCGTCGCCCGGTCGAGGCTCCAGAGAAACAATGCGCAGAGCGAGCCGACCACGGCCGCCATCGGCACCACCAGAAAGATCCATTTGAATATGCTGCGCAATTGCTGGAAACGATGATGAAAGAACTCGGATGCCGACATCAGTTCGCCCCTCTCGGAAGACCAGCGATGGGCCTGACGGGGACAAGGATCATAAAACAAAATTGGGGTAACAGCAGTATTGCGGACACGACTCTACTCCTTCGCCCCACCGGGCACGTTGAGTAGGAGTCATCAGCTTCCCTGAATCTTCAGAGCAGCGGTTCGGCCACCATGGCCCGGCAGAAATCCATTACCGTTGGATTTTCCATACAGATAAGGAAGCGTCCCTGTCAATCCTGGCGCCGCGGATGCGGCCGCCCTTCAAACTGCTTTGGCGATCATTTCGATCGGCGCGATCAGGCCGCTGCCGACCGACATACCGACATTGCCCACGCGCTCCGCCGCCTTCGGCCCCATCAGTGCGCCGAGGCTCAGCGACTGGCCGCCACCGGCGGCGCTGGCGCGCATCTCCTGCGCCAGTCGGATTGCCAGCGCACTGCGATCCTGCTCGGACTCCACCGTGAAGCCGGCCTCGCTCAGCAACTGTCGATAGGTTTCGGGCGTACAAACGAAGCTCGTCTCCGGCGTCATCGCCCAGGGCATCGGATAGGGCAGCTCGCCGGCCCGCATCTGCATAATTTCATAGAGACCGAACCGGCCGCCGGGCTTCAGCACGCGTCGCACCTCGGCAAACAGCCTCGCCTTATCCTCGATGTTCATGCCGACATGAATGAGCGTGGCACGCTCGAAGCTTTGGTCGGCAAAGGGAAGCGACAGCGCGCTCGCCTGGCGGAACGACACCGGCGCGGCCATGCCGCAACGCTCGGTCAGAACATTGGCGACCTTGACGAATTCATCGGTCAGATCGACACCGGTGACGATAGAGCCATAGGTGCTGGCCATATAGCGCGCCGGCCCGCCAAGTCCCGATCCGATATCAATCAGCCGCATGCCGTCGATCAAATCGAGATCCCGGGCAAACTCCCGCGTGGCCTCGCGCCGTCCGAGATGGAATTCATCGACCCCGGCAAGGTCGTCGATACTGAGATGATCGACATCCTTGCCGCTAGCGGCGAGCGCCGCAAGGATCGTCTCCTCCAGCGAGCCATGCGTATAGTGGCTTGCGACCTTTTCCTCGGTGGACATGACCCCTCCTCCCATGACCTCGCATTCAGAGCATGATGGAAGGATGCTGCACCTGCCTCCCTATCCCGTCAAGCAATTGGGCAGATCTCAATGAAACGGCCGCCCGAAGGCGGCCGCTTGAATGTCGAAGATAAAGCAGGGGCAACCTCAAACCTTGAGTTCGCGCCGCTCCGTTTCCGTGACCATGGCAAGATCCAGCACACGCTGCAAATTGGCGGCATGGCGGAAGCTCGGATCCTGCGGGCTGCCGGTCATCACCGCATCGGCGAAACGCTGATAATTGGTCAGTACCGGCGGCACTTCGATGACCTTCCACGTTGCCGTTTCAGTGTCGTCGCCAAGGCAACCGCGCAGCTCCGAACCGTTGGGGCTGTGGTTAACTTCCAGCCCGCCGCGTTCGCCATAGATGCGCAGCTTCAACTCGTTCAGATGCCCGGTCGCCCAGCGGCTCGCATGCACGACGCCGAGCGCGCCATTGGCGAAATCGACCGACATGGAGAAGCTGTCATTGGCATCAAGCGTATATTCGCCGATGCGCTCATCCGGAGCCTTATTGAAGGTCTTTAGCCGGGCGAAGACATGATCGATATCGGTCGCTGCGCCATAGGCGGCGAAATCGAGGATATGGATGCCGATATCCCCGAGCACGCCGTTGGAACCGTGCCCGGTCGACAGCCGCCACAACCACTTGGATTCGCTCCGCCAATCGCCCCAAGCCCTGGAAACGAGCCAGCTCTGCAGATAGGAAGCCTCGACATGCTTGACCGTGCCGATCTCGCCCGAGATCACCATCTCGCGCGCCTTCTGCAGCTGCGCGACATTGCGGTAGGTCAGGTTGACCATGTTAATGACGCCGGCTCGTTCGGCCGCCTCCGTCATCTCCAGCGCCTTGTCGTAATTCTCCGCCAGCGGTTTCTCGCAGAGAACATGCTTGCCGGCGGCCAGCAGCGGCAAGGTCGTCGGGTGGTGGGCCTTGTCCGGCGTGACATTGGTCGCCGCGTCGAAGTCGCCCCAGGCCAGCGCCTCGTCCAGCGACAAGAAGCGGTTCTTGATATCGAACGTATCGGCGAAGGCGGCGAGCCTCGTCGCATCCGTATCGACGGCGCCGACAATCTCGACGCCTGGAATACGGACGAAATGCTCGGCTTGGTTCTTCGCCATGCCGCCCGTGCCAACAATTATGAGACGCATTTTATACCTCAGCGATAACCGGCTTCGCCGGCCTGGTGGAGTTTAGGACCACGTTCGACGATCGGCTCCAACGCCTTCTCGACCGGCACGTTCGGCGCATCATGGATGCTCGCCTGTGTACCGAGCGGATTGTGAGCCCATTTGACGGAGTTGATCAGAACCTTCTGCACGGTGTCATTGTGATAGGTCGGATAGGTCTCGTGACCGGGGCGGAAATAGAAGATATTGCCGGCGCCACGACGCCAGGTCATGCCAGAGCGGAAGACTTCGCCGCCCTGGAACCAGGAGATGAACACCGTTTCCAGCGGCTCGGGAACGGAGAACTGCTCGCCGTACATTTCTTCGTTTTCCAGCTCGAAATGTTCGCCGAGACCGGCAGCGATCGGATGGCGCGGGTTGATGACCCAGAGTCGCTCGCGTTCGCCCGCTTCGCGCCATTTCAGCGCGCAGGGCGTGCCCATCAGCCGCTTGAAGACCTTCGAGAAATGGCCGGAATGCAGCACGATCAGGCCCATACCTTCCCAGACGCGCTTGGCGACACGCTCGACGATCTCGTCACTCACGGCGCCGTGGTCCTTGTGACCCCACCAGAGCAGCACATCGGTGTCCTTCAGCCGGGCTTCGCTCAGGCCGTGTTCCGGCTCCTGCAACGTTGCAGTGGTTGCTTCAATACCGGCATCGGCATTGAGCCCCTTGGCGATCGTCGTATGCATGCCCTCCGGATAGATGTCGGCGACGACCTTGTTTGTCTGTTCATGAATGTTCTCGCCCCAAACGACGGCACGAATAGTCATTACGGCACTCCTCTAATACCATTGAGATTGAACAGGTTATGCGATCCAAAGCGCTTTGGAAAAGCGCCACTTTCAGGCCTCCATCAGCCCTTCCAGCGCAAGAGATAATGCGTCCGAAGCGATTTGACAAAGGCTAAAATTACCATGCGAAACACCTGTCTTTTCAGTGCGACACGGATTTTGAAAACAGGTTGACGACGATGACGCCGGCGATGATCAGACCAAGGCCGATGACCGCCGCCAGATCAAGTTTCTGGCGGAAAAACACCAGCCCGACGGTGGAGATCAGCACGATGCCGAGCCCGCTCCATATGGCGTAGGCAATGCCGACCGGGATCACCCGCAGGGTCACGGACAGGCAATAGAAGGAGGCGGCATAGCACAGCACGAGCACGATCGAGGGACCGAGCCGGGTGAACTGCTGCGACATCTGCAGTGCTGTCGTGCCCATCACCTCCAGCACGATCGCCACCATCAGCACCGCATAAACGGACGCGTTCGCCATCAAACCCTCTCGATATTCATTAGAGTTGCGTGAGCTCGATCAGCCGCTCGACCAGTTTCTCGCGGGCGCTCTCGTCCATCGCATGGCTGTCGAGCAGATCGGCTAGCCAGATCCCATCGGTCGCCAGCCGCACGATCGCCGCATCCACGGAGGAGTCCGTGCCGACATATTCCTCGCTGCGTTCGCGCACCCAGTCGAGCCAGCGCTGCCGCAATGGCGGCTCGCTGAGCAGCACCATCGTCACCTGAGCCCAATCCTTCGTTTCCTTGGGTTGGTCGCGCAGCGCCAGGCAGGCGCGAAGATAGCCGCGGGTGAAGCGCCCATGCGGCAGCGGATCGGCTCGCATCTCCTCCTCAATCGCCCGGTCCAGCCGCTCGATCAAACTGTCGAACAAGGCCTCCAGCAGCGTATTCTTGTTGGGGAAATGATGCAGCAATCCGCCCTTGCTGACCCCGGAGGCACCCGAAACCGCATCCAGCGTCACCGCCGTCATGCCCTTCTCCGACGCCAGCCGCGCCGCCACCTCCAGCAACTGCTGGCGGACGAGCAAAGGCTGCTTCTTTCTGTGGTGCGCTGTAGACATGGCGACATAACATACCAGTTGGACGGTTTCGTCAATGCGCTGCGTGATGGGCGACGTCGTTCTGGTCGAAAATGGTCAGCTTTGCCCCATCGACAGCAAAGGCGATCGGCGCACCGCTAGTGATGGATGTCATGCCCGGGTCGGTGCCGATGATCTTCGAGCCATCCTTCAGCCGGACATGCACGAGCGACCGGTCGCCCAACCGCTCCACCGTCTCTACCGTTCCGGCGATGTCGCCCTTGTCCGCAGTGGTCGCCACCAGATATTCCGGCCGAATGCCGAGCGTCAGCTCCGAGCGCGCCATACCGTTCACCGAAACCGCAGTCTTGATGATCGATCCGTCCGGCAAAGTCGCCGTCGCAAAGCCCCCGGCCTCGCCGACGCCGGCCACGTTGACGAAGTTCATTCCGGGGGAGCCGATGAACTGGGCGACATAGCGCGTTGCCGGCCGTGTATAGATCTCCACCGGCGTCGCCACCTGTTCGATCTTCTTGTTGTTCAACAGCACGATCCGGTCGGCAAGCGTCATCGCCTCAATCTGGTCGTGGGTGACGAAGACCATCGTTGCGCCCAGCCGCTCATGCAATTGCGCAAGCTCGACGCGGGTGCGGTTGCGCAGACCGGCATCGAGGTTGGACAGTGGCTCATCGAACAGGAAGACATCGGGCTCGCGCACGATGGCGCGGCCAATGGCGACGCGCTGACGCTGGCCGCCTGAAAGCTCGGATGGCTTGCGGTCAAGCAGATGCGGCATCTCCAATATGGTGGCTGCGATGTCGATGCGTTTTGCGATCTCGGCCTTCGGTGTACCGATATTTCTGAGACCGAACGACATGTTGTCGCGCACTGTCATATGCGGATAGAGCGCGTAGGATTGAAACACCATCGATACGCCGCGTTCGCCGGGCGGAAGCTGGTCGACCCGCTGTCCGCCAATCCAGACCTCACCGCTGGTGATCGCCTCAAGCCCTGCGATCATCCGCAGCAGGGTCGATTTACCGCAGCCGGAGCCACCCAGGAACACGACGAATTCGCCGGGCTCAATCGTGAGATCGATGTCGTTGAGAACCTGCACCGCACCGAAATGCTTGGTGACGGATTTGATGTTGATTCCTGCCATTTTTCCTCCTCCGGAAGAATTGAACTTCGCCAGACCTGCCGTTTCTTGTCTTGTATCCCGGCCTCGTGCGAATGGATCGCTCGCATGAGGCTGCATGCATTCCGGCATTTATCTATTTGACAGCACCAGCAGCCACGCCCCGCGTCAGGGTGCGTTGGAAAATCAGGAAGAAAATCACCGTCGGCGTGACGCCGAGCAGCGAGGCTGCGGCAACCGCCGTCGGATCCTGCGTATTGGCGCCTGAGAGGACACCCATGGCGACCGAAACCGTCTGGTTGTTGTTGGAGACCAGGAACACCAGCGGGATCAAGAACTCGTTCCAGGTCCAGATGAAGAAGAAAGTCGCAAGCACGGCAAGCGTCGGCCTGAGAACCGGCACGATCACCAACCACAGGATCTGCCAGCGGCTCGCATTGTCGATCTGCGCCGCCTCGATGATCTCACGCGGGAAGGTGGTCAGCACCGAGGACAGAAGATATGTGCCGAAGGCGGTGTGCAGCACGCCGACGATCAGGATCACCGACAGCATGGAATCGAACAGGCCCACCTGCTTGGCCATGTAGTAAAGCGGATAGATCAGGGCTTCCTGCGGCGCCATGATCGAGATCAGCAAGATTACCAGCAACACCCGCCCTCCCCGCACGCGACCGATACCGATGGCATAGGCGTTGAGGAGACTGAGAACGACCGCGAGAATGGCGGTGCAGCCGCTGATCAGGATGCTGTTGAAGAGCTTTCGCGTAAAGTCGACATTGCTCCAGAAATTCTTGAGCGCCGTCAGGTCGAAGCTATGCGGGAAGGCAAGCGGACCATTGGCCGCATAATCGGTCGGGGTCTTGATGGCGTTGAAAGCCGCCAGGAAGAACGGAAACAGCGTACCGCCAAGAAAAACGAACAGGACGGCCAGGACGATCCAGCGGGTCATGCCCTTCTTCTGGCGATGCTCCGTCGGCGCATCCGATGCGACCGTGGCCGAAAGTGAAGCCGTAGCAGCCATCTCAGTGTCCTCCTTCGGTCTGTTTGGATTGCATGCGCAGGAAGAAGATGCCGAGCATGATCGTTACGACGGTTTGCAGTGTCGCGATCGCCGCCGCATAGCCAACGCGGTTGGTGGTGAAGAAGTGGTAGTAAGAGAGGTAAGACGGCACCGTTGTCGCATTGTCCGGCCCGCCGGATGTCAAGACGTAGATCGGCGCGAAAACCTTCAGGGCGGCGATCAACGTGGTGAGAGCAACCACGAAAATCTCCGGCATCAGCATGGGGATCGTGATGTAGCGAAAACGGCCGAACCAGCTGGCATTATCAAGCTCGGCGGCTTCGTAGAGCGAGGGATCGACCCGCGCCAGCCCCGACATGAAGACCACCAGACAGTAGCCGACCTGGATCCAGACGATGACGGCGGAGACGGCCCAGAGCGCATAGCTTGCATCCCCCAGCCAGTTCTGCGCCATGAAATCTAGACCGATCGCTTTCAGGACCGCGTTGACGATCCCGATCGGATTGAGGATCCATCCCCACAGCACGCCGGCCGCGGTTAGCGGCAGGATTTGCGGCAGGTAGAAACCGGCGCGGAAAAAGCTCGACAAGGTCTCGCCGAACTGTGCGCTGATATAGTCGAACAGCACCGCCGCCAGCACCAGGCCCAGAATGATCGGCACGATCGTCATCGAAATGATGAACAGGAGCGTGTGCTGGATCGATCCCCAGAACGCCGCATCCACGAGCAATCTTTCGTAGTTCTGAAACCCGACATACCTCGGCGTTCCGATGCCCTTCCAGGTCGTGAAGCTGATCGCGAAATTGGCGATCAGGGGGACAAGCACGATCAGAGCGAACCCCAGCATGCCGGGCAGAATATAGAGATAATACCCCGCCCTGCCGGAGTTTTTGGACTTCTCCATCGCATTCCTCCAGTCCGAGACAGCGAGACGGCATCAAGCCGTCCCGCCGCTGCGAATTGCTTCAATACAGGGGTTACTGCGCTGCCTGAGCGTCGTCGTAAGCCTTCTTCAGGCGATCGGCGAATTGCTCCGGCGTCGTCGAGCCGTTCACCAGGCCGGTGGTCGCCTGGATCAGCAGCTCATAATAGCCGGGAACCGGCCAGTCCGGATAGAAACCGAGACCGCCCTTGCTCGAAATCTCGTTGAAGAGCTCGACGTTGCGCTTGCCGACCGGATCGGTGATCGCTGCCGGATCTGCAGCAATGGCGACGCCGCCAAAATTGGCTTGGTCATTCTGGTTCTGTTTGCTTAGCACCAGATCGATGAACTCATAGGCGAGATCCTTGTTCTTGGAGCTTTTGGGCACCATGAACAGGTTGCCGGTCGAACCCGTGCTGTATTTCGGGGTCGGGAAGATAAACTGGCTCCACTTGAAATTCTTGATCGTGCTCGCGAAATTGCCGTTGTTCCAGGTTCCGCTGACAAACATCGGCGCTTTGCCGGAAGAGAAGAGGTTGTCGGCACCTCCCGTCCCCTTCAGACCCGTCGAATCCTTGGAGATGTAACCCTTCTTGACCCAATCGACGATCTTCTGCGCGGCAAACAGGAAAGGCTTGGTATCAAGCGGCGCCTTGAGGCCCTGATAGTTCTTAACCCAGGTATCGTCAGCCTGTGTCAGCGCCAGCGTATAGAGCAGATGCTGCGCATTGGAGTCGACTGTGCCATAAGCGAGTGGTGTGATGCCTTTCTTCTGGAAAGTCTCCAGGGCGGCCTCGAATTCGTCCAGCGTCGTCGGCACCTTGATGCCGTTGGCCTCGAACATATCGATATTGTAGAAGACCGAGACGAACTCGGCGTTGACCGGAAGGCCGATGATCGGACCGGAGCCGTAAACGCCGCTCTGATCATATTTGCTGAGCTGCGTGTTGGTTTCGTTGACAATCTTGTCCCAACCGCGCGTCTTGAATTCATCGTCAAGCGGGGTCAGAAGGCCCTGCGAGGCGACGAGACCGGCCGTCGCATTACCCTTGTTGTATTCCAGCACGTCCGGCGCCTGGTCCGAATTGAGAATAAGGCTGCCTGCCTTCTGCAATTGCTCGAAGGTCTTCTGTTCAAAATTGATCGTAACGTCGGGATGCTTTGCCTTAAGTTCGCCGAGCGCCTTCGTCCAGGCCTTGGCCTGAGGTGTATCCGGCAGCTCATACCACCAGACATTTAATGTCTTGCTCTGCGCTTGCGCGACGCCGGCAGCCAACAAGAGCGACATGCCGGCGGTGATCGCCAGCTTCGAAAACATGTTCATAAATTGTCCTCCACCATGCGAACCGTGACGGTCTCAGTCCGACGGCATGGCTCGCGATGCCCGTCGGTGCTCCTCTTATTTCACCCCTCGTCCGTTCATCGACGATGAGACGAACCACTTGGATGTCGCAACGCTCCTCCGTTCCGATATCCGGGCCGACTGGAACGCCGCACGGCGACGCCGCTCCAGTTCCCCGAATTAACGCATAACTCCGTCCTTAAATCGATTCAGATTTAAGGAGCGGGCACGCTATTCGACGAATTCGCCGCCCCGGCTGTGCTTCAGATAGTTCAGGCCATGGATCTGACCAGTCATTTCCAGCTCGTCGCGATAAACCGGGTCATGCCAGCCTTCGATATCGATCGAACCGGACCAGCCGGCGAGACGCAATTCGGAGATGATGTCCGTCCAGTTGCTGTCGCCGAAGCCTGGCGTACGCATGAAGACGAACTTCTCCTTGCCGAAAATGCCGTGCTCCTTGATGACGTCCCAGCGGATCGTCGCGTCCTTGCCGTGAACGTGGAAGATTTTGCTTGCCCATTTGCGGATCTGTGGCAGCGGCTCGATCAGATAGACCATCTGATGGCAGGGTTCCCATTCGAGGCCGATATTGTCGTCCGGCGTCTCGTTGAACATCAGCTCCCAGGCATCCGGATTATGCGCGATGTTCCAGTCGCCGGTTGCCCAGTTGCCGTCCATGGCGCAGTTTTCGAAGGCGATCTTGATGCCCTTGTCGGCGGCTCGCTTGGCAAGCTCGCTCCACACTTGCTTATAGCGCGGCAGGCTATCTGTCAGCGGCTTGTTGCGAATGCGGCCGGTGAAGCCGGCAACGCAGGTGGCGCCGAAGTGATGGGCGTTGTCGATGCAATCCTTCCAGCCCTGCAGCGTCTGCTGATCGAGCTCGGTGGTTTCAAGCGGATTGCCGAACATACCAAGCGTGGAAATGGTAATGTCGCGGCTGCCGATGGCGTCGAGGCAGCGCTTGCCGAGCTCCGCCAGATTCTGGCCGTTGGTCATCTGCCAGAAGAAGGGTTCAAAGCTTTCGAAGCCGTGATCGGCGATCTTGGCGATGCCCTTGGCGGCATCCTCACTGGTCGCCTTGATCATCGTGCCGATGCGGATGGCCTTTGCCGGATTTGTCATGGTCTCACTGTCCTTATGCTTAGATTTCGATACGCCGGCCCGACTTGGCGCTTTCGATCGCGCCGAGGACCATTGCGAGGCTATGAATATTGTCGCTGCTTTCGGTTTCCGGCCGCTTGCCCGTCTTCACCGCATCGATAAAGGAGGCGATGACGCTGGCATGCCCATGCGTCTCGTCATCATGCCTGGGGCCGGGAACGTCGATGGGGGTAAAACCATGCAACAGGCCCGGCTCATGGCCGGCGACGGAAGCTTCGAAATGCTCTTCGCCGTCCCAGGTCAGCATGCCTTTGCTGCCGGTGAGCCGCCATTGGCTCTCCCAGCTCGTGCGCTTGCCTTCAGTGCACCAGGAGCCGCGATAGCTGAAGACGACGTCGTCGGAAAACTCGAATAGCGCATGCGCGGACGCACCATGCCTGTACCAGGACCCGGCAGGGTTCTTCTCGACGCAATAGACCGAAAGCGGCGTCTTGCCGGCAACGAAACGGGCGGCATCGAAAGTATGGATCGCCATGTCGAGCAGGAGCACATTGTCCATCTCCTCACGGAAGCCGCCAAAATGCGGCCCAAGGAAGAAATCGCAATGAATGCCGGTGAGCTCGCCGATCGCGCCCTCTTCGACAAAGCGGCGCAGACGGCGCACGCCGGAGATGAAGCGGCGGTTCTGGATGATGGCGTGTACCTTGCCGGTCTTGGCGGCGAGATCGATGAGGGCAGCCCCCTCTTCAAGCGAGGTTGCCATCGGCTTTTCGCTGAGGACATGGCAGCCGGCTTTCAGCGCCGTCGAGACGACGCCGAAGCGAGCGGCGGGAATGACGACATCGAACACCAGGTCGGCCTTCGTCGCCGCGATGACTGTGGCAAGGTCCGAACCGATAACGGCCTCTTCGAGACCGAACTCTTTCGCAAGGTTTTCGGCGGTCGCTCGATTGAGATCGACCAGGCCCACGACCTTGATGGTTTCGGCAAGTGACGGCGTCGAGGCGATGGCCTTGAGCCAGCCTTTGGACATAGCTCCGCACCCGCACAAAATGGCGTTAAATTTCACGATTCCCTCCAGCGAATGGTGTCAAACTCCTCGTGACACGCATTCCGTAAACGTTTACGATCCTATGCGAAAAGATTTTCCTGTGTCAATAGAGGAGGACTATGGAAAATGGCGCATGGAGGAAAACACCCGCCGATGAAGGGAATTCGTCAGCTCGCCGAACATCTCGATATCTCGATCGGCACAGTATCACGCGCGTTGAACGGCAAGCCTGATGTCAACGAAGAGACCCGCAAGCGCGTACTCGCCGCCGCCGAACAGCTGGGCTATGTGGCCAACCAATCGGGGCGCAGCCTGCGGCAAGGCACGACCAACGTCATCGGCCTGATGATCCAATCCAGCAAGGAAACGGTTGAAAACAGCGACAATTTCTTTCTGACCGTAACGGGTGGGCTGCAGAGCGTGTTCGCGCGCCACAACCTCGATTTGGTCATGCTCCCCTGCCCGAACGACGAAGATCCCTACGAGTACCTGAAACGCATGGTGGCGAGACGCATCGTCGATGCCCTGATCATTTCCGAGACACAGCGCATCGACAAACGTTTTGATCTGCTCGCCAAAACGAAAATCCCTTTCGCAGCGCTTGGCCGCAGCCTCTCGATCGGGCAGCATTCCTGGGCTGACCTCGATTTCGACGGCGTCGCCAATTGCGCTGTCGACCGGCTCGTGGCGCATGGGCATCGCCGCATCGCTATCAGCGCGCCCTCCAGCGACATCAATCTCGGCTTCATCTTCGTGGAGGGTTATCGGCGCGCGCTCGAGCGGCACGGCATCGCCTACGACCCGGATCTGGTCATTCGCGCGAAATCGAGCGAACAGGGTGGCTATCAGGTCGCCGACAAATTGCTTCACCTCGATGACAAGCCGACGGCTGTAATCCTGATCTACGAATTGATGGCCATCGGCTTCTACCAGCGCGTGATGGAAGCCGGCATCATTCCAGGGCGCGATATTGCCGTCGTGGGCTTTCGCGAGGCGCCGCGCGCCAAATTCCTGCAACCGCCGCTAACCTGCTTTCGCACATCCCTGCACGAACTCGGTGTCGAATTGGCCGAGATCTTGCTCTCCAGCATGCCCGCCTACAGCCATATCTACCCCAAGACCAAGCGCCAAATGATCTGGCCGCTACAACTCGTCCCCGGAGAAAGCGACAGTTTTCACCTGAAGGCGGAATAGCGCCGAAACGCCGCATGGGTGAAATCTGCGATTGCGATCCGCCTTGCGAATTGCCATGTAGAACGCGGCGAACGGGGACCGGCATTTGAGCGAAGAGACCATCACACTCTACCAGGCGATCGGCGGCGATCAGACCGTGCGTGCGCTGACGACACGCTTCTATGATCTGATGGACACGCTGCCGGAAGCCGCCAACTGCCGCGCCGTGCATCCGCCGAGCCTCGAAGGCTCCCGTGAAAAATTCTACGAATATCTGACCGGCTATCTCGGCGGACCACAGCTCTATATCGAGAAACGCGGCCATCCACGCCTGCGCAGCCGTCATTTCGTCGCCGCCATCGGCCCCGCCGAGCGCGACGAATGGCTGCTCTGCTTCCGCCGCGCCATGGCTGAAACCATCGAAAACGAAAAGCTGCGGGCGATCATCTGGGAGCCCATCGAGCGCCTCGCCTTCCATATGCAGAACCGGGAATGAGAGAAGACATGAGCTTCAGCACGATAATCCGTCCGCTCACCCTGTTTGTTGCCGGCACCCTCGGCGCCGCCGGTGTCGCGCTTGCAGCCGCCGCGTCCCATGGCGGCGATACACTTTTTCTCGGCTCCGCCTCGACCATGTGCCTGGCACATGCCCCTGCCCTGCTCGCCCTCTACGCCGGCTATGACCGCATCCGCGCCGCGCCGGTGGCGACCGTCCTGCTTGGATTGGGAACGCTGATCTTCGCGGGCGATCTGGTCAGCCGCCATTTTCTCGGCAGCTCGCTATTTCCCCTGGCCGCGCCGACCGGAGGAATGGGCATGGTGGCGGGATGGGTTGTCGTGGCGCTGAGCGCTTTCTTCAGGAAAGGCGCGGCGGGAGCTTGAGACGTGTCAGCCTATCTCAAACCCCGGCAACCACATTGAACCCTTCGAACTGCGGCGGCCCCCAGTACAATGCCTTGTTACTGCCGGCATTGCGGTGCGCCTCGCGGAAATTCTCGGATTTCGTCCAGTTGAGGAAATCCTCTTCGCTGCGCCAGATCGTATGCGAGGAAAATAGCGTATAACCCTCCTCGACATTCATGGAACCGCGCAGCAGGCGGAACTCCACGAAACCGGGAACCTCCCCCAGCCGGGAATCACGGTCTTTCCAAATAGTTTCGAAAGCAATCTCTGAACCGATGACGACCTTGAAGCGGTTCATGGCGATGTACATGGGCTAGACCTCTCGGGCAATCAGACCTTCTTGCGATGGTCGACAGTTTTGCCCGGTCGAGATGTAAAGGCAATGACATTCGTGCCATCGCGTGCCGTAATATCTGGCGCTATATCCGATTGCTCTCCCGGCAGACGTGCCTGCCAGGATGGAAAGGTCGTCACGTTGGGAGCCTGCCGCTGCTCCTCGGCGCGACGCATCAGCAATTCATAGAGTTCCGGCACGAGGCCATCACCATTCTGCGCGGCCAGCTTGTGCAGACCGATCATCATGAACCCGTCAGGGCCTTTGTCATTCATCGGGCGGCGTCTCGTTCGTTCATTGTCGTCAGCGCCCGCTCCAGGCTCGACTTGCTGCCATTGCGCAAGGGTATGAACGCCTTGCCGAACTTCTTGCAGCCGGTCTTCACCCGCAAGCACGCATCATGGCTGATACAGTCAATCGGGCAGAAGACGCAGTCGACGGAAGGCAGCACGGTATCTATGCGCGACACCGCCTCGCGCAAGCCGCCATCATGATGGATCAGCTCGGCGCCGAAGTTGCTGGCGATCTGCCGCAGATGCGCCACCTGGCAATCGCGACCGCCGACATACAGGAAACTGCGCCCATCGAGGCTGGATTTCCCGGATGTCTGCTCCGGCTTTTGCGCCTCGCGACTATCCCGGCCCAAATCCCTCTTCCCCTTACGCGCCATACATCACCCGTTCATTGGTTGCTCTTGCGCACCCGATTCCGTCGAGCGCAGGGCGACCATATTAAACATGAGTTTTGGAGTAAAGTATAAAGTTGAGGATTTTTATCATATTTTGTCGCGACATGTTTCCGTACGCAACAATCAGGCCCAAAGATGGTCAAACGATTGAAATCGATACGATGCTTGCTACAGGCACGAACGCAACCTACCGCCCGGTTACCTGAACCTCTTGCGTGAACGTCCAGCTCGGCTTGCCCCATTCCGAGGGTAACGGCGGAAAGGGTGCAGCCCGCCTGACACCGTCGGTGACAGCTTCGTCCAGCTCTGGAATACCCGAGCTGCGTGCTACCGAGAGGGAAGCCAGCTCACCACTCGCACCAATTGTCAGGCGCACACGCACCGTTATGCCCTTTTCATATTTCGACGACAGACGGACGGCGCGGCGAATGCGGGCCTGGACCTTACCCGGATAATTGGCAACGGCTGCACTACCCGAGCCGGTGCGGCGGGCGTTTGACAGCGAATTCGTATCGGACTGCGAGGTCTCGGTTCCTTCCACAGAACCCCTCTTCGAATCCTGCTGGCTCTCGCCACTGGAGCCGGTCCTAACCTTCGCAATCTTCGGCACCGGCTTCTTAACAACTTCCTTCGCCTTTTCCTGGCGAACGGGCTTTGCGAGCGGAGTGACAACTTCAGGCGTCGGCTCAACGGGCTGCACAGTTTCGGCCGGCTGCACGACGGTCGTCTCGGCGGGCGCTTGCGTTGCAAGGACCTGTGGCTGCTCGGTCGGTTGAACCACCTCCGCCATTTCGGTCGGCTGCACTTCCGTCTCAGCGGGCTGAACGGCTTCTGGCTCGGCCGGCTGTACTTCATCCGGCTTGATTTCGGTCGGCTGAACCGTTTCCGGCTGCACAGCCTCTGCCGTCACCTCTTCCGGGGGCTGCTGCGGGCTTTCTTCACCTGCCGCCATCTGATCCATATCGGAATTGCCGATCATTACGACACTGACGGTATCGCCGGCTTCTTCCTGCGCCTCTTCAGGCGTTGCGACGATCGCCACCAGCAACGCCGCAATCACCATGGCGTGGAAGAAGCAGGACCCCAAGCCAGCGAAAGCAAGTGACTTCTTACCGGCACCCGCTACTTTTTGCGTCCTCTCCGCCGACAACATGTCCATGACCGGCGGCTCGGAGGCATCCGGCGCGGGCTCGGTCGGGTGAGCGGGATAGGAGCCGATCTGGGTGAAGCGGCTGTAATGCGATACCGCCTCCGCGGTCGGCGGACGCGGCAGGCCGTCGAGGCCGGCCAGTTCGTGGCCCGGAAGCACGCTCGGATAGTTGTCATTCAAGCCATCGCCGGAGCGGTGGCGGTCGATGGAAACCTGAGCCGAGCGGCGTGCCATGGCTTCAGCCTTCGAAAGGAACGGAAAGCTGGGAGCGTGTCGTCAAGGCGGCCTTGCAGGCGCCCGCCGCCGGGCCATCGCAGACCGGCGTATCGTTGACGATGATGCGGGTGACGCTCTCGCACTTCACGCCGGGCATATCGAATTGCCGTACGCGCTTCTTGCCGACCGGCAGGTCGCGGAAGTCGAGAACGGTGACGCGGTCAACCGCGTTCTTGTCGTTGAAGAAGGCAAGCTCGAAGGAGATCTTGCTGATCGGCGTCGCCAGATCGTTTTCCGCGACGAAGGTCATCATGCAGCCCTTCTGGGAGGGCGCCAGCGCGTTGAGTTCGACGTTGAGCTTCTGCGCATCCGTTGCAGGAGCCGGCGCCGCGACCGCATCCTCGGCGAAGGCCGGGACGCAGGAAGCCATGGCAAACAGCCCACCGGCGGCAACGGCCAAAATCGTCTTGGTCAGCATCAGCAATCACTCCCGAAATGTCTCTTGGCGAACGCAAAGCGAGCATTGGATGCCGGCGCGCGCACCACCTAAAATTTTAAACTTGACTCTAACAGTCTTCTATTGCGTCTTTAGGAAACCATGACTATGTGAGTCAAGTTAAATCTGGCCGAAGCAACCTTCGGTCCCCTATGAATTTTCAGGCAAAACCAAGCAGGATGATTGCTGAGAAGCCCCCAATACAGCCGGTGCCGCCAGTGGCCGCACAGCAAATTAGAATGGTCGAAAGCACGGATATTTTCCGGGGCCAGACCGAAATCATGATCAGACATGAGGGTGCGGTCTATCGGATGAAGATCACGCGCCAAGGCAAACTCATTCTCAACAAATAGGCATAGCAGATGACCGAGACGACCCGCCCCACCCCCGCCGCCATCCGCGCCTTCCGCGCCGAGAATTCGAACATGCGCGAGCGCGATATCGCAGCCCGCTTGAGCGTTTCCGAAGCCGCGCTGGTCGCCGCCGAAGTCGGCATTTCCGTCATTCGCATCGATGCCGACGCCAACCGTTTCCTTGAACACATCGCCTCGCTTGGCGAAGTCCTGGCGCTGTCGCGCAACGAGAGCGCCGTGCACGAGAAGATCGGCGTCTACGAGAACATCAAGTCCGGCGTACAAGCCGCCATCGTGCTCGGTGAGAACATCGACCTGCGCATCTTCCCGAAGCGCTGGGCACATGGCTTCGCCGTCACCAAGACGGACGGAGATCAACAGAAGCTCAGCCTGCAATTCTTCGACAAGGCCGGCGACGCCGTACACAAGGTGCATCTGCGTCCCGCCTCCAATGTCGAGGCCTATCACGACATGGTCGCGGCACTTCGCCTCGATGACCAGTCGCAGGATCTGATCGAAGATTTCTCCGGCTATGACAATGGCGCGATCGACGGCGATATCAGCCGCGACGAGCTGCGCGACCATTGGAGCCGCATGACCGACACGCATGAATTCTTCGGCATGCTGAAGAAGCTGAAGATCGGCCGCCAGGCGGCGATCCGCGCCGTCGGCGATGATTACGCCTGGAAGCTCGGAACCGGTGCTGTCGCCGAGATGATGCATGCCTGCGTGCGCGAGGGCCTGCCGATCATGTGCTTCGTCACCAACGAAGGCACCGTACAGATCCATTCCGGCCCGATCGTCAACGTTGCAACCATGGGACCCTGGATCAACGTCATGGATCCCACCTTCCACCTGCATCTGCGCCAGGATCACATCGCGGAAGCCTGGGCCGTGCGTAAGCCGACCAAGGACGGCCATGTCACCTCGTTCGAGGCCTATAACGCCAAGGGCGAGATGATCATCCAGTTCTTCGGCAAGCGGAAGGAAGGCTTCGACGAACGCCGCGACTGGCGCGCCATCATCGAAAACCTGACACGGGCTGACGCCAGCGTCGCCGCCTGAGGATCAAGCCATGACGATGTTGACCAATATCAAGCGCATCAAGCCGTGGGAAATCGCGCTCACCGCCGTGGTGATGATCGTGCCGCTGGTGCCCGTCAGCCCGATCAAGGGCAACTATAGCCTGGTCCAGCGCGCCCATGCGGCCGAGGTGCCAAAGATCGACACATCGCGGCTCGTCTCGGTCGGCGGCGACGTCACCGAGATCATTTATGCACTCGGCGAGGAAAAGCGGCTCATCGCCCGCGACTCCACCAGCAACTATCCGGAAGCCGCAGCCAAACTGCCTGATGTCGGCTATATGCGCGCGCTGTCGCCGGAGGGCATCCTTGCCGTCAATCCGACCGCCATCATCGCCGTCGAGGGCTCCGGCCCGCCGGAGGCACTCGCCGTGCTGCGCAATGCCAGCCTGCCCTTCGAAATCGTGCCGCAGACCTACGACCGTGACGGCATCCTGAAGAAGATCGACGTCGTCGGCTCGCTGCTCGGCGTGCCGGACAAGGCAAAGGCGCTGGAAGGCAAGGTCGCCGCCGATCTCGATGCCGCCATTGCCAATTCCGAAAAGCGTCCGGAAGCCGAGCGCAAGCGCGTGCTCTTCATCCTCAGCAACCAGAACGGCAAGATCCTCGCCTCCGGCGACAATACCGCCGCCAATGGCATCATCAAGCTTGCCGGCGCGATCAACGCGGTCGGCAGCTTCTCCGGTTACAAGCCGCTGACGGACGAAGCGATCATCGAGGCCAAGCCCGACGTCATCCTGATCATGGATCGCGAAGGCCCGCTGTCGATGAAGGACGAGGACCTGTTGAAGCAGCCGGCGATTTCGCTGACGCCCGCGGCCAGCCACAAGGCAATCGTCCGCATGGACGGCCTGCATCTCCTGGGCTTCGGACCCCGCACCGCCAGCGCCGTACGCGAGCTGAACGCGGCGATCTACGGAGGCTGACATGGCGCTCAGCGAGGTCGTGGCGGAGCTGAAGCATATGTCACAAGCAAAAGCGCGCCGTCGCGAGGGCGACCGCACGCTGCTCGCCCTCCTCGTCCTCGCCGGCCTCGCGGTCGCCTCCGTCCTCGCTTTCGCCTTCTCGATCACCATGGGCGCCTCGAATGCGTCGATCATCGATGTCATTCGCAGCATGGTCGGCAGCGGTGCGGATAGCGCGCTCAGCAGCCGTGACCGCATCATCATCTTCGATATCCGCCTGCCCCGCGCCATCCTCGGCTTCCTGATCGGCGGCGGGCTTGCCGTCTCCGGCGCGGTCATGCAGGGCCTGTTCCGCAATCCCCTGGCCGATCCCGGCCTGATCGGCATTTCGGCGGGCGCCAGTCTCGGGGCAGTCGGAATGATCGTCCTGGGCGCCGGCATCCTCGCGCCGGTCGCGCATCTCCTGGGCATCTTCGCCCTGCCCATCGCCGCCTTCATCGGCGGCCTTGCCACAACGATCATCCTCTACAAGGTAGCGACGCGGCATGGGCAAACATCGATCGCCACCATGCTTCTCGCCGGCATCGCCATCGGCTCGCTGGCGCTGGCGGCAACCGGCCTGTTGATCTACATGGCCGATGATCGGCAGTTGCGTGATCTCACCTTCTGGAGCATGGGCTCACTTGCCGGTTCGACCTGGAGCAAGATCGCCGCCGCCGGCCCCATCATCGTCCTTGCCATGCTGCCATTGCCGTTCATGGCGCGCGGCCTCAACGCGCTGACACTCGGTGAAGCCGCAGCCTTCCACATGGGCATCGCCGTCCAGCGCTTGAAGAATATCGCCATCGTCAGCGCCGCCGCCGCAGTCGGCGCTTCCGTAGCGGTCAGCGGCGGCATCGGCTTCATCGGCATCATCGTGCCGCATATCCTGCGCATGGTGATCGGCCCGGACCATCGCTTCCTGCTGCCGGCCTCGGCTCTGCTCGGCGGCTCCCTATTGATCATCGCCGATGTGGTTGCCCGCACCATCGTCTCGCCGGCGGAACTGCCGATCGGCATCATCACCGCCAGCGTTGGAGGGCCGTTCTTCCTGTGGATGCTGCTTCGGCAACGCTCGCGCCTCAGCCTGTGAGTTCTCGATGATCGACGTCTCGAACCTTTCCGTCCAGCTTGCCGGCAAAACAGTCGTGCAGGACGTCTCCTTCATCGCCGAACCCGGTGCCCTCACGGCGATCTGCGGACCGAACGGTTCCGGCAAGACGACGACAATGAAGGCCATTTCCGGTGAGCTTGCCTATCAGGGCTCGGTGCGCCTCAATGCGGCGGAGATCGGCAGCCTCCAGCCGTGGCAACTGGCGGAAATACGCGGCGTGCTGCCGCAGGCAAACATCATCTCCTTTCCCTTCACCGTCCGCGAAATCGTCCGTATGGGGCTGACGACCGGACGCAATCGCCATCCCGAACAGGCCGATCGCATCGCCGCCGATGCGCTTGCCTCCGTCGACCTCACAGGCTTCGAAGGGCGTTTCTATCAGGAGCTTTCTGGCGGCGAACAGCAGCGCGTCCAGCTCGCGCGCGTGCTCTGCCAGATCTCGGAGCCCGTCATCGACGGCAAGCCATGCTGGCTGCTGCTCGACGAGCCAGTCTCCAGCCTCGACATCAGCCATCAGCTGACGATCATGACGCTTGCCCGGCAATTCTGTCAGCGCGGCGGCGGTGTCATCGCGGTAATGCACGATCTCAACCTTACCGCGCTTTTCGCCGACCAGATGGTACTGCTCAAGAATGGCCAGCTGCAAGCAGCCGGCCCGGTCGCCGAGGTCCTGACAGACCGGCATCTGCTGGATGTTTTCGGCTGCGCGCTGAGGGTCAACCGCATTCCCAACGACGGCGCTCCCTTCGTCCTCGCCCATAGTGCGCTTGGCGACTGAACTCGCTTTCGTTGCAAAGCCTGGAACCTTTCGTTGCATCGCCGCGTTGTTGACGGGTGACCCGGATCGATTTTCTGCGCGCCTGACGGCGCAACATGTCTTGCAGCATTCGGTCATCGCAACAGCCAGCGCGCCGTTCCCGGCGCCAGAGCAAAGACGCAAGGGAGAAAGACCATGGCCACATCCATCCTCCATTCGGCGAAAGCCAAGCGCAACGGCAGCAGCACCCTGCACGATATGGAAACCAGCATCGAGGAGCAGATCGCACATCTGCGCAGCGAGATTGCCGCTTTTACCAAGATCGTCGGTGAAAGTAGCGCCAAGCAGGGCGAGACGATGCGCGCCCGCGCGGAGACCGGCTTGGAAGACCTGACGGCACGCGGCGAAGACCTACTGCATGAGCTGCAGCGAGGCTACGCCAAGGGTTCACGCGAAATGCGCAGGACCGTCCGGCAGCATCCGGTCGCAACCATCGGGGCCGCTACGATCTTCGGTCTGGCAATCGCCCTGCTTCTGTCCCGCCGCTAAGGAGCCGCGATGCTCGCTCCAATCCTTAGCCTGCTCCTGTCGGGCACACTGAACCGTACCGTTGCGCGCACCAAGCGCAACGGTATTTTTGTCGCCATTGCCGCGATCCTTCTTCTCACGGCCTATGGCTTCGCACTGGTGGCCGCCGCCATATGGCTTGCCACCATCTATGGTGCCGCCATCTCGGCGCTGCTGCTCGCCGCTGGCGCGCTGCTGCTCGGACTGATCGTCCTGGTCATCATGGCGATCCTCAACAAGCAGGAAGAGCGGCGCGCCCGCGAACGCCGCGCCTCGTTGGAATCCATGGCTGTTGCCGCGCTCGGCCTTGCAAAGACGCAGCCGCTGCTGACCGCCGCCATCGCCACGGCACTGGTGTTCGGCAACCTGCTTGGAACGAAAAAACGGGATGATTGAGCGGCGGCCCAGCCGCTCGATGGGGTTCGCGACTGCGCGCAAACGCATACAGTGATCAGCCCGCACTATCATGAGTGATCGTGCGGGCCGATTGCAATCTCAGAAGGCAAACGCCTTGGAGGTCAGCGGCGCGGACGTGGCGTCCGGGCCGAAATCCGCTTCTCCTGAAATCTGCAGCACTTCCTGCAGACGCTGGCGGGCGCGATTGACGCGGCTCTTGATGGTGCCGACGGCACAGCCGCAGATCTCTGCAGCCTCTTCATAGGAAAAACCGGAAGCGCCGACGAGGATGATGGCTTCGCGCTGATCGGGCGGCAGCTGATCCAGCGCCTTGCGGAAATCCTGCAGGTCGAGTGCGCCATATTGGGAAGGATGCGTCGCCATCGATTCGGTGAACAGGCCATCGCTGTCCTGTACCTCGCGGCCGCTCTTGCGCATCTGGCTGTAAAGCTCGTTGCGCAGGATGGTGAAGAGCCAGGCCTTCATGTTGGTGCCCATCTCGAAATGATCCTGCTTCGCCCAGGCTTTCATGATGGTATCCTGCACGAGATCATCGGCCCGGTCGTGACGGCCGGTGAGCGAAATGGCGAAGGCACGGAGGCTCGGCAGGGCAGCCAGGAGTTCGCGCTTGAAGCTCGGTTGCTGTTCCATGATGCTTCCCCTCAATCGGAGACTTTTGCGGAAGCCAAGCGTTCAACCTGATCCAGTTTCTCGAGCAGATCGAGAAAGCGATCGGGGATAGCCTCGTCCTGCACCGCGGCGTAGAAGGAGCGCAACCGGTTGCCGATCTGATTGTTGGGATCGAGGATATCGGCAGCGCGCAGATCTGCGCGGTTCCGGTCCGTTTCCTCTTGATTTTGGGTGGTCATTTGGCCTGCTCGCTTCCGCATTTTCTCGCGTTCATGGGTCGGGTGCGCCTATATGCCCTGGTCTGGGAGACCAATCTGCCTCGCCCACGTCCGTTTCGAGCCGAATTCGGAAGAGGATGAAACCTACTGTTCGTTGGCAGGGTAATGCCATTGCCTAAAAAAAGTTCCGGTGCAGAGGAACTTTTTTACCAAACTGGCGTTTCTTTGTCATTGCAGCTCGGAGGCTGTGTTTCAATTAAGAATTGATTAAAAGGCGGGAGCCATTAATGACACTTTCCACACGCATTGCGCCGCATCTTCCGTACTTGCGCCGCTACTCCCGCGCGTTGACCGGGACACAGACTTCGGGAGACGCCTACGTCGCAGCGGTCCTCGAAGCGATCATCAGCGATCTCTCCATCTTTCCGGAAACATCCAACGATCGCGTCGCCCTTTATAAACTCTTCACCAAGCTCTTCGGTTCCTCGGCGATCCAGATTCCCGAACCGACGTCGCCCTATGCCTGGGAGCAGCGCGCTTCGATAAACCTTGCAAAGGTGTCGCCGATCGCCCGTCAGGCCTTCCTTCTCGCCTCCGTCGAAAACTTCCGCCTCGGCGAGATCGCCAACATTCTCGAAGTGTCGGAAACCGAAGCCATGAGTTTGCTCGACAAGGCGTCGCAGGAGATTTCGCGCCAGGTTGCCACCGATATCATGATCATCGAGGATGAGCCGCTGATCGCGATGGATATCGAACAGATGGTGGAAAGCCTCGGGCATCGCGTGACCGGCATCGCCCGCACCCATGCGGAGGCTGTCGCCCTGCACAATGCCACCAAACCCAGCATGGTGCTTGCCGACATCCAGCTTGCCGACGGCAGCTCCGGCATCGACGCCGTCAACGAGATCCTCAAGACATCGAACATTCCGGTCATCTTCATCACAGCCTTCCCGGAGCGTCTGTTGACCGGCGAACGCCCCGAGCCGACCTTCCTCGTCACCAAGCCGTTCAATCCGGACATGGTGAAAGCCCTGATCAGCCAGGCGCTTTTCTTCAACGAAACCACAAAGGTGGCCGCCTGACACGATTCGACACCCTGTCGCGGAACAAAGATAGCAACCGAACGTTCCGGCTGCTAAGGGACGCTTTACCGACTGTTATGGCGAGTGAATATATGGACCGGATCGAGTTTTTCCGGCGGAGAATGCCCTGTTGGCGGGATTCTCGAAATTCGAGTGAAAGGCAAACCGGTGAATACGACTGAACCATTGTCCGGCGCGCCTTTAAGTTTTGAAGGCAAGGCCGCTATGATGGAGCGGGCGCTCGGAAGCGCCGGCATCTCGATCCTCTTTCAGGATACGACCCTTGCGATCCGCTATGCCGAAAACCTGCCCGACCACCTGAAACCATCCCTGATCATCGGCGGCACCGACCTGCACCTCTTCGGCGAGAAGGACGGCGCGCACCTGCTGCAGCTCAAGCGCGGCGTGCTGGAAAGTGGCAAGCCCGCCAGCGCGGAAGTGGAGCTTCCAACCGGCGATGGCGTACGCATCTACGAGCTGAAGATCGAGCGCATAGGCGGGCGCAAGCCGCAGGGCCTGCTCTCCGTCATCTCCGAGGTCACCGAGACGCGCCACCGCGAAAAGGTCCTGAAATCGCTGCTGCGTGAGCTGTCGCATCGCTCCAAGAACCTACTGGCAATCATCCAGGGCATCGCAACCCAGACAGCCCGCCATACGCTGACGATCGACAATTTCCTCATCAAGTTCCGCGGTCGCCTGCAGTCTCTGTCGAATTCTCAGGACCTGATCACCGATTCCAGCTGGCGCGGCGCCTATCTGTTCGAACTCGCCGAAAAGCAATTCGCCCCCTACTGGCCCGATGCCGGCGTACCCATGCCGATCTACGGGATCAACGCGCATCTGACGCCGAATGCCGCCGTGCATCTCGGCCTTGCCCTGCACGAACTGATTGTCAATTCCGCCTCGCACGGTGCCATTTCCGCGGGCGCCACGAGCATCACGCTGAATTGCAGGGAATCCGAACTCGACGGCAAGAAAGCAATCGAGGTCGCCTGGTCGGAACGCTTCTATTTCCCTGCCGACCACGAATTCGAGGATAATAGCTTCAGCCGCACCGTGCTCGAGCGCGTGGTCCCGAGCTCCATGAACGGCCGCGCCGATTTCTCCATCGGCGACGACAGCATCGGCTATCGCCTGATCATCCCTGAAAGCGAATACGAAATCCTCCGCCGCGGCTGAGCGCAGCTCATGAGAACGACAAATGAAAACAGCCAGTGCGAGGGCGGCGCACTGGCTGCTTTTCACTCATCGGGAGGGGACCGTGAGTAGTTGCCCGGTAACGATGTTGGGGGCGTGCATCGAACGATGCACTCATCACCAAGCATTCTCTAAACGACGGCGCCGGGGCCTTGGTTCCCATCTTTTTCAAAAAAAATTTTGATTTTCTTCTCATGCGTCCGCCGCCCATCTCGAAGGGGCAACGACAGCCGTCGCACGCCTTGAGAGCTTCTCCATAATTCCGGACTATTACAGTTAAGTTTTTCGATCTTTCCCCGATCAGAAACTCAAGAATACAAAATACAAAACATACTCTTAGTAGAAACCCTCCGGCCAGGTTCAGCACCGTGCGGTAGAGACCAACATTTCTACTTCGACGAAAGCGAAATCAAAAATTTTACCGTTTGATAAATTTTTTATCCTGAGTTACCGTTTGTTCCACTGGCCGTTTACTATAAGAGGGAACTTCAATGGGACGACTGGAAACTGGGATTCATAAAGGCCGGCTGACGCCCGCCGAGTATGATGCGAACTTCTCCGATCTTCATCCGCGCCTGAATGATCACGAGGCGCTGGTCGCTGCCGACCGCTGTTATTTCTGCTATGACGCGCCGTGCATGACGGCCTGTCCCACCTCCATCGACATTCCGCTGTTCATCCGTCAGATCTCGACGGGCAATCCGATCGGCTCGGCCAAGACGATTTTCGACCAGAACATCCTGGGCGGCATGTGCGCCCGCGTCTGTCCCACCGAACAGCTCTGCGAGCAGGATTGCGTGCGCAATACTGCCGAGGAGCGCCCGGTCGAGATCGGCCGCCTGCAGCGCTACGCGACCGATATAGCCATGGCCGAGAACAAGCAGTTCTACGCCCGCGCCGCATCGAGCGGCAAGAAGATCGCCGTCGTCGGCGCCGGCCCCGCCGGCCTTGCCTGCGCCCATCGCCTTGCGGTGAAAGGCCACGAGGTCGTAATCTTCGACGCCCGCGAAAAGGCCGGCGGCCTCAACGAATACGGCATCGCTACCTACAAGGCGGTCGACGATTTCGCGCAGAAGGAAGTCGATTACGTGCTGTCGATCGGCGGCATCGAGGTGAAGAACGGCCAGGCGCTCGGCCGCGATTTCAGCCTCGCCGATCTCGCCTCGCAATATGACGCCGTCTTCCTCGGCCTCGGCCTTGCCGGCGTCAACGCGCTGCGCGCAGAAGGCGAGGATCTTGATGGCGTCGCCGATGCCGTTGCCTATATCGCCGGCCTTCGCCAGGCGAACGACAAGGCCGATATCGCCATCGGCCGCCGCGTCGTCGTTCTCGGCGGCGGCATGACCGCCATCGACGCCGCCGTGCAGGCAAAGCTGCTCGGCGCCGAAGAGGTGACGATCTGCTATCGCCGCGGCAAGGAGCACATGAACGCTTCCGAGTATGAGCAGGATCTCGCTGCCTCCAAGGGCGTGATGATCCGCCATTGGCTGGCGCCGAAGCGCATTCTCGACAAGAACGGCAAGGTCGCCGGCATC
Organism: Rhizobium sp. AP16; assembly: GCF_000281735.1. Taxonomy (NCBI): domain Bacteria; kingdom Pseudomonadati; phylum Pseudomonadota; class Alphaproteobacteria; order Hyphomicrobiales; family Rhizobiaceae; genus Rhizobium; species Rhizobium sp. AP16. The sequence goes on from NZ_AJVM01000002.1 coordinate 77,605, forward strand.
GAGGTGGAATACACCGAACTGCGCGACGGCAAGCTCACCGGCACCGGCGATCTCGGTGTCATCGCCGCTGACCAGATCTTCAAGGCCATCGGCCAGACCTTCGAAGCCTCCGGCCTCGGGGCATTGCGCATGGAAGCCGGCCGCATCGCCATTGACGGCGAAGGCCGCACCTCGCTCGACCACGTATGGGCCGGCGGCGACTGCGTGCTCGGCGGCGACGACCTGACGGTCTCGGCTGTCGCACAGGGTCGCGACGCGGCCGAATCCATCAACCACGCGCTCGCTGCCTCTGCGCAGCCGAACGCCGCCGTCGCTTGAAGGAGAAATCGATATGGCAGATCTCCGCAATAATTTCGTCGGCATCAAATCCCCGAACCCGTTCTGGCTCGCCTCGGCGCCGCCGACCGACAAGGCCTACAATGTCGAGCGCGCCTTCAAGGCCGGCTGGGGCGGTGTCGTCTGGAAAACCCTTGGCGAGGAAGGCCCGCCGGTCGTCAACGTCAACGGCCCGCGCTACGGCGCGATCTGGGGCGCCGACCGCCGCCTGCTTGGCCTGAACAATATCGAGCTGATCACCGACCGTGACCTCTACACCAACCTGCGCGAAATGAAGCAGGTGAAGATGAACTGGCCGGATCGCGCCCTCATCGCCTCGATCATGGTTCCCTGCGTCGAGGATGCCTGGAAGGCAATCCTGCCGCTGGTCGAAGAAACAGGCGCTGACGGCATCGAGCTCAACTTCGGCTGTCCGCACGGCATGTCGGAACGCGGCATGGGGGCTGCAGTCGGACAGGTGCCGGAATATATCGAAATGGTCGTGCGCTGGTGCAAGCAATATACCCGCATGCCTGTCATCACCAAGCTGACGCCGAATATCACCGACGTCCGCATGCCTGCCCGCGCCGCCAAGGCCGGCGGCACCGATGCCGTGTCGCTGATCAACACGATCAACTCGATCGTTTCCGTCGACCTCGACAATTTCGCACCGAACCCGACGGTCGGCGGCAAGGGCAGCCATGGCGGCTATTGCGGCCCGGCGGTCAAGCCGATCGCGCTCAACATGGTGGCCGAGATCGCCCGCGATCCGCAAACCCAAGGCCTGCCGATCTCCGGCATTGGCGGCATCACCACCTGGCGTGACGCGGCCGAATTCCTGGCGCTCGGCGCCGGCAACGTGCAGGTCTGCACGGCGGCAATGACCTACGGCTTCAAGATCGTCCAGGAAATGATCACCGGCCTCTCCGACTGGATGGACGAAAAGGGACATCGCACGCTGGACGACATTATCGCCCGCGCCGTGCCGAACGTCTCCGACTGGCAGTATCTCAACCTCAACTACATCGCCAAGGCCAAGATCGACCAGGACGCCTGCATCAAATGCGGCCGCTGCTACATCGCCTGCGAAGATACCTCGCACCAGGCGATCACCAACATGGTGGATGGCGCCCGGCATTTCGAGGTGATGGACGAGGAATGCGTCGGCTGCAATCTCTGCGTCAGCGTCTGCCCGGTCGAAAACTGCATCACCATGGAGGAACTGCCGGCCGGCAGCCTCGACAAGCGCACCGGCAAGATCGTCGACCCGAACTACGCCAACTGGACGACCCACCCGAACAACCCAATGGCGCAGCAGGCGGCGGAGTAGCACGGGGGCAGTTCCAAAGAGAGCCTTCGCACTTATGTCGACATAAGTGCGAAGGCTAAGAACTAAGGCCGCCGAATGCCTAGCCCGTCGACAAATAGCTTTTCCAGATAGCGCGCCGCATCCTCGAAGCGCCCTTCTCCCGAATGTTCCTGCCCAAGCACAGCGCGCACCTGCACATCGAAATCGGCATAATGCTGCGTCGTCGACCAAATGGAGAAGATCAGGTGGTAGGGGTCGCATTTGGCGATCTTGCCGGCCTTGGCCCAGGTACGGATGACCTCGGCCTTTTCATCGACGAGGCTCTTCAGCGGACCGCGGAGCTCGTCCTCGATATGCGGCGCGCCCTGCAGCATCTCGTTGGCGAACAGGCGGCTTTCGCGTGGGAAATCGCGGGCCATTTCGAGCTTGCGGCGGATATAGGAGCGGATCTCGCTTTCGGGATTGCCATTGGCGTCGAAGGCGCGCAACGGCTCCAGCCAAGTGAACAGCACGCGGTCGATCAGCGCGCGGTGCATGGCCTCCTTGGTGCGGAAATAATAGAGCACATTGGGCTTCGACATGCCGGCGACATCGGCGATCTGATCGATGGTCGAGCCGCGGAAACCGTGGACGGAAAATACGTCCAGCGCGGCCTCGAGTATCACTTCCTCTTTTTCTTCCTGGATGCGGGTGCGGCGCTGGGTCCTGGCGGCTCTGGGAATGGCCATGTCTGCTCTGTTTCTCCTTGAAATCCAAGCCCTTCGGCCAAGTTCTCATTGCACCCTGCCCGCGCTGTAAATTTGGGCAATTGCCTGAAATTTTATCGGGAATTTTCGCGCTTTTCGTCTTGAGCGCCGCCACGGAAGTTGTAATGTTTACCAATCGGTCAAATTATCTGTCAGATGTCTTACAAAGGCAACCGGCGATTTTTCGGGGCAAGAAAAACAAGCAAACGCTCCGGCAACGACCATCGGGAACAATTGGGCATGCGCCTTGCATGCCCCAGGACAAACAGGTGAGGATTGCATCATGGTGGCAGCGCCAGGAGAAAACATGCGTATCAACGGCGATCGCCTTTGGGACGCATTGATGGACATGGCGAAAATCGGCCCCGGCATTGCCGGCGGTAATAATCGTCAGACGCTGACGGATGCCGACGCCGAAGGCCGCAGCCTTTTCAAAACCTGGTGCGAAGATGCCGGTATGAAAGTCGGCGTCGACAAGATGGGCACGATGTTCGCCACCCGCGCCGGCACCGATCCGGACGCGCTGCCGATCTATGTCGGCTCGCATCTCGACACCCAGCCGACCGGCGGCAAGTATGACGGCGTCCTCGGTGTCCTCGGCGCCCTCGAAGTCGTCCGCACGATGAACGATCTCGGCATCAAGACCAAGCATCCGATCGTGGTCACCAATTGGGCCAATGAAGAGGGTGCGCGCTTCGCCCCCGCCATGCTCGCCTCCGGCGTCTTCGCCGGCATGCATACGCTGGATTACGCCTATGGCCGCAAGGATCCGGATGGCAAGACCTATGGCGAGGAACTGAAGCGCATCGGCTGGCTCGGCGACGAAGAAGTCGGCGCTCGCAAGATGCACGCCTATTTCGAATATCACATCGAACAGGGTCCGATCCTCGAGGCCGAGGAAAAGACGATCGGCGTCGTCACGCATTGTCAGGGCCTATGGTGGCTGGAATTCACGCTGACCGGCAAGGAAGCCCATACCGGCTCGACGCCGATGAACATGCGCGTCAATGCCGGGCTTGCCATGTCGCGGATCATCGAGATGGTGCAGGGAGTGGCGATGGAAAACCAGCCGGGCGCCGTTGGCGGTGTCGGGCAGGTGTTCTTCTCGCCGAATTCGCGCAACGTCCTGCCCGGCAAGGTGGTCTTCACCGTCGACATCCGCACGCCCGACAAGGACAAGCTTGATCGCATGCGCGCCAAAATCGAGGTTGAAGCGCCAAAGATCTGCGACGCCCTCGGCGTCGGCTGCTCCGTCGAGGCCATCGGTCATTTCGAGCCGGTGACCTTCGATCCGAAGCTGGTAACCGCCGTGCGCAACGCCGCTGAGAGGCTCGGCTACAGCCACATGAACATCATCTCCGGCGCCGGCCACGACGCCTGCTGGGCCGCCAAAGTAGCACCTGCTACCATGGTCATGTGCCCCTGCGTCGGCGGGCTCTCGCACAACGAGGCGGAAGAGATTTCCAAGGAATGGGCGGCCGCCGGCGCTGACGTCCTGTTCCACGCGGTCGTGGAGACGGCGGAGATCGTGGCGTGATGCCCGTCTTCGCCGAGCACCAGAATCTCACATATCGGGAGCAGACACCATGAGCACTGTCATCAAGGGTGGAACCATCGTTACAGCCGATCTGACCTACAAGGCCGACGTCAAGATCGAGGGTGGGAAGATCGTCGAGATCGGGCAGAACCTGTCCGGTAGTGAAGTGCTCGATGCCTCCGGCTGTTATGTCATGCCGGGCGGCATCGACCCGCACACCCATCTCGAAATGCCGTTCATGGGCACCTATTCCTCCGACGATTTCGAGAGCGGCACGCGGGCGGCCCTTGCCGGCGGCACGACGATGGTGGTGGATTTCGCGCTGCCTTCGCCCGGCCAGTCGCTGCTCGAAGCGCTGACCATGTGGGACAACAAGTCGACACGGGCGAACTGCGACTACTCCTTCCACATGGCGATTACCTGGTGGGGTGAGCAGGTTTTCAACGAGATGGAAGCCATCGTCCGCGACAAGGGCATCAACACATTCAAGCACTTCATGGCCTATAAGGGCGCGCTGATGGTGGATGACGACGAGATGTTCTCGTCCTTCCAGCGTTGCGCCGAGCTTGGCGCGCTGCCGCTCGTCCATGCCGAAAACGGCGACGTGGTGGCACAGATGCAGGCAAAGCTGCTGGCCGAGGGCAATAACGGCCCGGAAGCGCATGCCTATTCCCGCCCCGCCGAAGTCGAGGGCGAGGCAACCAACCGCGCCATCATGATCGCCGACATGGCGGGCAGCCCGGTTTACATCGTCCACACCTCCTGCGAACAGGCCCACGAAGCCATCCGCCGCGCCCGCCAGAAGGGCATGCGCGTCTATGGCGAGCCGCTGATCCAGCATCTGACGCTGGACGAAACCGAATATGCCAATGCCGATTGGGACCATGCCGCCCGCCGCGTCATGTCGCCGCCCTTCCGCAACAAGCAGCATCAGGACAGCCTCTGGGCCGGCCTCGCTTCCGGCTCGCTGCAAGTGGTCGCGACCGACCATTGCGCCTTCACCACCGAACAGAAGCGTTTTGGCCTTGGCGATTTCACCAAGATCCCGAACGGCACCGGCGGCCTTGAAGACCGCATGCCGATGCTCTGGACCTACGGCGTCAACACCGGCCGCCTGACCATGAACGAATTCGTGGCGGTGACCTCGACCAATATCGCCAAGATCCTCAATTGCTACCCGAAGAAAGGCGCGATCCTCGTCGGCGCCGATGCCGATATCGTCGTCTGGGATCCGAAGCGCTCGAAGACCATTGCCGCCAAGACGCAGCAGTCGGCAATCGACTACAACGTCTTCGAGGGCAAGGAAGTGACGGGCCTGCCGCGTTATACCCTGACCCGCGGCGTAGTCGCCATCGAGGAAGGCACGGTGAAGACGCAGCAGGGCCACGGCGAGTTCGTCAAGCGCGAGCCCTTCACCGCCGCCAACCGGGCGCTTTCGACCTGGAAGGAAGTCACCGCGCCGCGCAAGGTGCAGCGCAGCGGTATCCCCGCGAGCGGGGTGTAGCGCTTGGCTCCGAAATTTCGGCCCATCAGCTCAAAGCGGCACCAATCGCTCCAGATCCGGCAGCAGGACGACGCTTTCCTGCTCGTTCGGGTCTGTGCGAGCGATGATGGCCGTCGCCGGCTGATCGCTGAGATTGGCGGGCAGATGCGGCACGCCGGCCGGAATGTAGAACATCTCGCCTTCGCGAACGATAACGTGCTCTTCCAGCTGGTCCCCAAACCAGCAATGTGTCTCGCCGGAGAGCGCATAGATCGCCGTCTCATGCGCGGCATGCAGATGCGCCTTGGCGCGGCCGCCTGGCGGGATGATCAGAAGATGCATGCAGATGCCTGTCGAGCCAACCGTCTCGGCGGCAATCCCCTCGAAATAGCTAAAGCCCTGCTTGCCGGCATAGGTGCCGCCAGGCCGCACGACACGGCAGGTGGGCTTCGATGACATACTCATGGCATTGCTCCTCTGGATCGGGCAGCCGCGCCGCGGCCTTGCCTTCCAAAGTTACCGCAATGCCAAACAGGATAACAAGCAATCCGCCGCTCTACGCGGTGAAAACATGACTGGTAGGTGTTAATGACGTCGCCCGCTTCCTCCGTCGTCTCTGCGCGGAACCTCTGTCTCACCTACGAGACCAATGACGGACCGGTGCACGCGCTGAGCAATGTCGATCTCGAGGTGAGCAAGGGCGATTTCGTTTCCTTCATCGGACCCTCCGGCTGCGGCAAGACCACGTTCCTGCGCGTCATCGCCGATCTCGAGCGCAAGACCTCCGGCGATATCACGGTCAACGGCATGACGCCGGACGAGGCTCGCGAGGCCCGCGCCTACGGCTATGTCTTTCAGGCGCCCGCCCTTTATCCCTGGCGCACCATCGAAAAGAACATCGCCTTGCCGCTGGAGATCATGGGCTATGCCAGGGCCGAACAGGCCAAGCGCATCGCCCAGACGCTCGATCTGGTCAATCTCACCGGTTTCGAGAAGAAATTTCCCTGGCAGCTTTCGGGCGGCATGCAGCAGCGCGCGTCGATCGCCCGCGCGCTCGCCTTCGATGCCGACCTGCTTTTAATGGACGAGCCCTTCGGCGCCCTCGACGAGATCGTTCGCGACCACCTCAACGAACAGCTGCTGAAGCTCTGGAAGCGCACGAACAAGACCATCTGTTTCGTGACGCACTCAATCCCGGAGGCGGTCTATCTCTCCACCAAGATCGTCGTCATGTCGCCCCGCCCCGGCCGCGTCACCGACATCATCGAATCCACGCTGCCGCTGGAGCGCCCGCTCGACATTCGCGAAACCCCCGAATTCCTGGAGATCGCCCATCGTGTCCGCGAAGGGCTGAGAGCGGGGCATAGTTATGAGGAATAGGATCGCACCATGAACCCGCAATTCCTCCTCTGGCTCGTCGGCGCCATGGCGATCTTCATCGGCGGGGCAACCGCCTCGCGAACCTATATCGCCAACAACAACATCCTGGTCCTAGTATTCGCGCTCGTTCTCTATTGCATCGGTAATCTGATGATGATCCGGCTCATGCGCGAGGGTGGGCTGGGGCTGGCGATATCAGCCTCCTCCATCGCCCAGCTCGTAGTCGTCAACATTGTTGCCTTCGTCGTCTTCGGCGAGCGGCTGAGCCTGCCGCAACTGGCCGGCGTCGGGCTCGGCATCGTCGCCATGGCGCTGATGCTGTTTCCCGCACAAGGGAGAGCGTGAGCATGGAGAAGGAGCAGTTCTTCAAGCACAAGTTCCTGCCGGTGACGACCATCGTGCTGGCGATCGTCCTGCTGTGGTACGTCTTCGCCGTCATCCTCAATGCGCCGTTCCAGCGCGATCTCGACCGGCGCGGCAACATCACCTCGACGACGATGGAATTCATCGGCAAGACGCTGGCGCAGCCGAAACCGATCCTGCCCGCGCCGCATCAGGTGGCGCAGAACGTCTTCGAAAACACGTTTCTGCGAGCCCCAACCAGCAATCGCAGCCTCGTCTACAATGCCTGGGTAACGCTCGCCCCCACCGCTGTCGGCTTTGCCTTCGGCACCGTGCTCGGTATTCTTTTTGCTGTTGGCATCGTGCATATGGTCGCGCTCGACCGCAGCCTGATGCCTTGGATCATCGCTTCGCAGACGATCCCTATCCTGGCAATCGCGCCGACGATCATCGTCGTCTTCAGTGCCTTAGGCATCGACGGCCTGATCCCCAAGGCACTGATTTCCACCTACCTGTCCTTCTTCCCCGTCACCGTCGGCATGACCAAGGGGCTACGCTCGCCGGAGACCATGCATCTGGACCTGATGCGTACCTATAACGCCAGTACGTCGCAGACCTTCTGGAAGCTGCGCGTGCCGGCCTCGATCCCCTTCCTCTTCACGTCAATGAAGGTGGCGATTGCCGCAAGTCTGGTTGGCACCATCGTCGGCGAACTTCCGACCGGAGCCGTCGCTGGCATCGGCGCCAAGCTGCTCGCAGGCTCCTATTACAGCCAGACGATCGACATCTGGGCGGCACTCGTCGCTGGCTCGGTACTTGCGGCGATCCTTGTCGCCATCGTCGGCATTGCCGCCCGTATCGTCAATCACTCGATGGGAGGGAGACCGGCATGAAACTGCTCCAGCTCTCCTGGCAGGGTCTTCTTGCCCTCCTGCTCTGCCTTGCCGCCGCGCTCACGCTACCGCTGTTTGCGGATGGCGCGCCGGAGCCGATCCCGTCGAGCGTTGTAGTACTCGTCTTCTTTCTCATCGTCGTCACTGCGATTTTTTCCCAATCTACTCTGCCGGCGCCTATCACTGCGGCCATCCTGTTTCTGGGCGCGCACGAAACCGCCTGGCTGCTGCTGTCCCAGATCACCGGCAACGAGGGCAAGGCTCAGCCCTCCTTCTTCCTGCTGGTCGCGGCCGGCTGGCTTCTCGCCTGGCGCTGCGTCTCCGTGTTGTCATCAACCCGGCCGCACTCCACCGTCGGCAATTATGGGCTGCGGCTGCTGATTCCATTGATTTTCGGCGTCTGGATTCTGATCATATGGGAGGCCGTGACGCGCGGCGCTGGCGTCTCCCTGGTTCTGCTGCCGCCGCCGAGCGCCGTCGGGGCAAGGATTGTCAGCTCGCTTCCAACACTTTGGACCGATATACAGCAGACCATCTTCAAATCGGTCCTGATTGGCTATATCATCGGCTGCGGCAGCGGTTTTATCGTCGCCATCCTCGCCGACCGCTTCGCTTTTCTGCGTCGTGGCCTGCTGCCGATCGGCAATTTCGTCTCGGCGATGCCGATCATCGGCGTCGCGCCGATCATGGTCATGTGGTTCGGCTTCGACTGGCAATCCAAGGCCGCCGTCGTCGTCATCATGACCTTCTTCCCGATGCTGGTGAACACCGTCGCCGGCCTTGCCGCCGCCGGCAACATCGAGCGCGACCTCATGCGGACCTATGCGTCGAGCTACTGGCAAACGCTGTTCAAACTGCGTCTGCCGGCCGCCGCTCCCTTTATTTTCAATGCGCTAAAGATCAACTCGACCTTGGCCATGATCGGTGCCATCGTGGCGGAGTTCTTTGGTACACCCATGTCGGGTATGGGGTTTCGCATCTCGACCGAAAACGGTCGGCTGAATCTCGACATGGTCTGGGCGGAAATCGCGGTCGCCGCAATTGCGGGGTCCGTCTTCTACGGCATCGTCGCCATTCTCGAGAGGATGACGACGTTCTGGCATCCGTCTATCCGCGGTGGAAAGACGTAGACTAAGATCCTGGGCAAGGGATCAGGGCATAACTTCAGAGGGAAAAGGGTGAAGACCATGAAAAGACTGATGCTTACACTGATGGCGAGCGCCATGGCGCTGACCATGGCTCAGGCCGCCAACGCCGCCGACAAGGTGACGCTGCAGCTGAAATGGGTGGCACAGGGCCAGTTCGGCGGCTACTTCGTTGCCAAGGACAAGGGCTTCTACAAGGAAGAAGGCCTCGACGTCGACATCAAGCCGGGCGGCCCGGATATCGCTCCGGAACAGGTGATCGCCGGCGGGGGCGCTGACGTGATCGTCGACTGGATGGGTGGTGCTCTGGTTGCCCGCGAAAAGGGCGTGCCGCTGATCAACATCGCCCAGCCCTTCGAAAAGTCCGGCCTCGAGCTGATTTGCCCGAAGGACGGCCCGGTCAAGACAGAGAAGGATTTCAAGGGCCATACGCTCGGCGTCTGGTTCTTCGGCAACGAATATCCCTTCTTCGCCTGGATGAACAAGCTTGGCCTGAAGACCGATGGCGGCAAGGATGGCGTCACCGTCTTGAAGCAGAGCTTCGACGTCCAGCCGCTCGTCCAGAAACAGGCCGACTGCATCTCGGTCATGACCTACAACGAATACTGGCAGGCGATCGATGCCGGCTTCAAGGCGGAAGACCTCACCGTCTTCAACTACTCCAAGCTCGGCATCGACCTTCTGGAAGACGGCCTCTATGTCAACGAGGACAAGCTGAAGGATCCGAAGTTCAAGGCCGACATTGTCAAGTTCGTCCGCGCGTCGCTGAAAGGCTGGAAATACGCCGTCGCGCATCCGGATGAAGCCGCCGAAATCGTCATGGACAATGGCGGCCAGGACGAAAACCACCAGAAGCGCATGATGGGCGAAGTCGCCAAGCTGATCGGCAGCGGCAAGCTCGACACCAAGCTCTATGATCGCACGGTCGAGGCCCTTCTCGATCAGAAGATCATCAACAAGAAGCCGACCGGCGCGTACACGCACGAGATCACCGACGCCGCGCTGAAATAGTCTCGGCGCAAACAAATGACCGGAGCGCGCGGGTTTCTTTACTCGCGCGTTTTTTTCATTTTGTAACAACCATCACAAAAAGCTGGCTTTATCCTCGCGCTTGCATGAAAAGCCAGACGTCGATCAAGTATCTGAATGCAGACATCACAATGCCGTGATTGATCCATAGCGTCTCTACCATTAGTATCACCCGACGATGGAAATCATTTTCTCGTGATCTTGCAGGATTTGGAAAACGTTCCCATGTAATGGGACAAATTGAGGATGAGGGGCTTTCTGGCATGACAGACGGATGTTGATCCGCCGGACGAAGCCGGCCCGCATGCATATCCCCCGTGTTCGCGACGGAAACAGCGAAATCCCCGTTACCCAAAATGCCGAACTGGAACCGGACGCATGGCCCTCACGCCGCATAGATTTCTGAGCACGACCGCAATCCTGCTTGCCCTTTTGTCAGCGCCCGCGGCCTTAGCGGAAGAGCCAGCCGTAACCGCTCCGAAACAGAATCTACCGGCCATCGTCGTCACGCAGGCGCAAACGCGAAAGCTGGTCGACAAGGTGGTCGCCACCGGCACGGTGAAAGCCGTGGAAGAGGTTTATATTCAGCCGCAGGTCGACGGCCTGTCGGTTCGCTCGCTCAATGCCGATGTCGGCGACAAGGTCGAGGCTGACAGCACGCTCGCCACGCTGAACGACGACGCGCTGATCCTGCAGAAGAGCCAGATGGCGGCGACGAAGGCCAAGGGTCAGGCGACGCTTGCACAGTTACACGCGCAACTCACCGAAGCGCACGCCAATGCGGAAGAGTCTGAATTGCAGCGCCTGCGCGCCGTCTCCATGGGCGCCAAGGGTACCGTCTCGACCTCCTCGGTCGAGCAGGCGAACGCGACGGCCGCCGCCAACAAGGCGCGCGTGGCCTCGGCCGAACAGGCGATCGCCGTTGCCGAAGCCGATCTCAAGGTCACCGACAGCCAGATTGCCGATACCGATCTGAAACTCGCCCGCACCGGTATCAAGACGCCGGTTGCCGGCACCGTTGCCTCGCGCAACGCCCGCATTGGCGCCATCGCCAACGGTAGCAGCGATCCGCTGTTCACCATCATCCGCGACAGCAAGCTTGAGCTTGTGGTCGATGTTTCCGAAAGCGACATCACCAAGATCAGTATCGGGCAGAAGGCGTTGATTTCACTGTCCGGCAGCCGCGAAAAGCTCTCGGGCACAGTGCGTCTGGTTGCGCCGATCGTCGATTCGGTGACCCGTCTGGGCGCTGTCCATATTTCCATCGATGAGGGCGACAAGGCTCGCGCCGGCATGTATGGCAGCGCCGAGATCGTGATCCGCGAGACCCAGGGCGTCGCCCTGCCATTGACCGCCGTCAACAGCGATGAGAATGGCTCCTCCGCCCGCAAGGTCGAGAGCGGCGTGGTCAAATTCGTCAATGTCGAGACCGGCATCCAGGACGGCGCCTATGTCGAGATCGTCAAGGGCCTGCAGGATGGCGAAGAAGTCGTGGCCAAGGCTGGCGCCTATGTCCGCGACGGCGACCATATCACGCCCGTTAAACAAGCGCCGCAAGCGTCCAACTGAGCGAGAACGGCAAGATGAACTTTTCCGCCTGGTCCATCCGAAATCCGGTCGCGCCGCTTCTGGGCTTTTTCCTGCTGATGGTGGTAGGAGCGCACGCCTTCTTCAATCTGCCGATTACCCGTTTCCCGAATATCGACGTGCCGGTCGTCAACGTGACCGTGACGCAGAGCGGCGCATCGCCCGCCGAGCTCGAAATGCAGGTGACGAAGGAGATCGAAGACGCCGTCGCCAGCATCAACGGCATCGACGAGATCCAATCGACCGTCACTGACGGCCAGTCGCAGACCGTCGTGGTCTTCCGCCTCGAAGTGCCGACTCCGCAGGCTGTTCAGGATACCAAGGACGCGATCGACCGCATCCGCGGCAACCTGCCCTCTACCATCGATGAACCGATCGTCTCCAAGGTCGATGTCGAAGGACAGGCGATCCAGAGCTTCGCCGTCTCCTCACCGAACATGACGCTCGAGGAAATGTCCTGGTTCGTCGACGATGTCGTCAAGCGCGCACTGCAGGGCCAGTCCGGCATCGGCCGCGTCGATCGTTACGGCGGCGCCGACCGCGAAGTCCGCATCGAGCTCGATCCGAACAAGCTGAACGCCTATGGCATCACCGCGCTTTCGGTCAGCCAGCAACTGCGCGGCACCAATATCGATCTCGGTTCCGGCCGTGGCCAGGTGGCGGGCAGCGAGCAGGCAATTCGCGTCCTTGGCGACGCCCGCGAGGTTGCCCAGCTTGCCGACACCACGATCGCGCTGACCAATGGCCGCTTCGTCAAGCTCTCCGATCTCGGCGTCATCAAGGACACCTATCAGGAGCCGAAGTCCTTCTCGCGCTTCAACAGCACGCCCGTCGTCACCTTCGGCGTATTCCGCGCCAAGGGCGCCAGCGAAGTGACCGTCGCCAAGACCGTGGGCGACACGCTGGACAAGGTGCGCGCCGAAAACCCGAATGTCTCCATCGAGCTGATCGACGACTCCGTCTACTATACCTACGGCAACTACGAAGCGGCGATGCATACGCTGCTCGAGGGTGCGCTGCTGGCGGTCATCGTCGTCTTCCTGTTCCTCAGGAACTGGCGAGCGACACTGATCTCGGCCGTCGCCCTGCCGCTCTCGGCGATCCCGACCTTCTGGATCATGAACCAGATCGGCTTCTCGCTGAACCTCGTCAGCTTCCTGGCACTGACGCTGGCGACCGGTATCCTCGTCGACGACGCCATCGTCGAGATCGAGAACATTGCCCGCCATATCAAGATGGGCAAGACGCCGTATCGTGCCGCGATCGATGCCGCCGACGAAATCGGCCTCGCCGTCATCGCCACCACCTTCACCATCATCGCCGTCTTCGTTCCGGTCTCCTTCATGCCGGGCATTCCTGGCCAGTATTTCATCCAGTTCGGCCTGACGGTCGCCTTCTCGGTGTTCTTCTCGCTGCTGGTCGCGCGACTGATCACGCCGATGATGGCCGCCTATCTGATGCGTCCGGAAGACGCCGTTGACGACCATCACGATAATGATGGCCGCTTCATGCGCGGCTATAGCTGGCTGGTTCGGTTGACGACAAGAAAATGGTACACGCGCTACCCGACCTTGCTCGCAGCCTTCGCATTCTCCATCGCCTCCGTCTTCGCGCTGATCATGTTCGTGCCCGGCAGCTTCATCCCCCCGGAAGATGCGTCCCGCATCGTGCTCTCGGCAGAGCTGCCGCCCAATGCCCGGCTCGACGACACAGAGCGCGCAACCAATGAAATTTACAGCCGCGTCAAGGACATCAACGGCGTTGCAAGCGTCTTCGTCCTCGGCGGCGCCTCGCCCAAGGGCGATCTGGAACTGCGCCGCGCAACGATTACACTGACGCTCGGCAAGCTCGACCAGTCACTCGTCAAGAAGCTGGTCAACGATGTGCTCGGCTCGTTGCCGGTCATCGGCCCCTATCTGCCGAAAGTGACCGTCCATGGCCGCGAGCGCCCGCAATGGGATATAGAAAAGGAAGTCTTCGCCAAGCTGCGTTCGCTTCCCGACGTCCGCATTACCAAGCTCAACGATCGCGGCGATCGCGACCTGACCTACAACTTCCTCTCCCGCAACGAGAAGGATCTGAACCAGGCCGTCGGCATTCTCGAAGCCAAGCTGCGCAGCGATCCGGCCCTTGCCAATGTCAGCGCCGACGGTGCCCTGCCCCGGCCGGAGCTGCAGATCTATCCGCGCAAGGATGAAGCCGCCCGCCTCGGCATCACGCCGCAGATGATTTCCGACACGGTGCGTGTTGCGACCATCGGCGATATCGACGCCTCGCTGGCCAAGATCTCGCTTGATGATCGCCAGATCCCGATCCGGGTGCAGGCATCGCTCGGCCTGCGCCGGGACCTCGCCTCGATCCGGGCATTACGCATCAAGGCTGCCTCGGGTGCTTCCGTTCCGATGTCGAGCATCGCCGACATCGACTATTCTGAAGGCCTGTCCTCGATCAAGCGCAACAACCGCTATCGCGTCGTCGCGATTGGCGCGGATCTGCCGCAGGGCGTGGCGCTGGATACGGCTTCCAGCCACTTCCTGAGCATCGTCAACAGCGCCCAGATCCCGGCTAGCGTCCATCTGGCGGAAAGCGGCGACACTAAGATCCAGAAGGAAATGCAGACAAGCTTCGGCAACGCGATGCTGATGGGCCTGCTGCTGGTACTGACGGTGCTGATCCTGCTGTTCAAGGATGTGATCCAGCCCTTCACCATCCTACTATCACTGCCTCTGGCGATCGGCGGCGTGGCGCTGGCGCTGATCATGACCGGCAACGCCCTGTCCATGCCCGTCATGATCGGCATTCTGATGCTGATGGGCATCGTCACCAAGAACGCTATCCTGCTGGTCGATTTTGCCATCGAAATGATGCATCACGGCATGCCGAGGCTGGAGGCCGTGGTCGAGGCCGGCCGCAAGCGCGCCCGCCCGATCATCATGACCTCGATCGCCATGTCCGCCGGCATGCTGCCATCGGCGCTTGGCGTCGGCGAAGGCGGTTCGTTCCGCGCGCCGATGGCAATCGCGGTAATCGGCGGCATCATCGTCTCCACCGTGCTCAGCCTGGTGGTCGTGCCGTCCTTCTTCCTGATCATGGACGACCTGTCGCGCCTGCTTGCCTGGCTCTTCGGCCGTCTGGTCGGCAAGAGGGATGCGGATGACGAGGTCCTAACCAAGGAAAGCCTGGCAGCCGCCGTCAACGAGAACCGCAAGTCGCTGACCGCGTTGGAAGAGCGCATCGACGCCGTGGAGCACAAGGACGCGCCGCAACATGGCAGCGCGATGACAAGGACAAATATCCTGAAGCTGCCGCCATTCGCAGCCGAATAGCCGCGGCCCGGCAGTAGAATTAACGAACGGAGGGGCGGCTTAAAGGCCGCCCTGTTCCTTTAGGAAGTCGACGATCGCTCCAACACCATCACCGCGCTTCATGTCAGAGAAGACGAAGGGACGAGCCTGACGCATCCGCGTCGCATCGCGGTCCATCACGTCGAGATCGACATCGACGAAAGGCGCGAGATCCTTCTTGTTGATGACGAGAAGGTCGGACTTGGTAATCCCCGGACCACCCTTGCGCGGAATTTCCTCACCCTGGCAGACCGAGATCACATAGATGGTGATGTCGGCGAGATCCGGCGAAAACGTCGCCGCCAGATTATCGCCGCCGGATTCGATGAAGACGACGTCGAGATCGGGAAGCCGCTCGTTGAGGCCGGCAATGGCCTGCAGGTTGATCGTTGCATCCTCGCGGATGGCGGTGTGCGGACAGCCGCCAGTTTCGACGCCGACGATGCGATCCGACGTCAGCGCCTGCATTCGCACCAGCGCCTCGGCATCTTCCGTCGTGTAGATATCGTTGGTGACGACGGCAACGGAATAATCGTCCCGCATCGCCTTGCACAGCTTCTCCGTCAGCGCCGTCTTGCCCGAACCGACAGGCCCGCCGATGCCGACGCGCAGAGGTCCATTTCTCGATTTCATGCTCAAAACTCCAATGAAAAATCAGGATAGCGAAGCGCGATCCTGCCGCACAGCGGCGAATGACGTAGGAATGGCTTCGAATATAACATTTTCCCGCACCGTCTGTTCATGAGCGAAAGAGGCGCGTGCCCTGCGTTTCATGACGAAGGCTCGCAATATCGGCCTGAACCGTCGCAGCGCCGAGATCATCGAGGCTTGAGCGCGCGGCACGTTTCGCCACATCGGCGATGACATCCTCCAGCGCCGCCAGGATTGCGACACCGTCCTTCTGCCCGCTCACCCCGAGACGGATGCCAGCAGACATCATCTGCGACGCCAGCGCATGCAGGAAGGCGGCAAGCGCCTCTTCACAGGCGATCCCATGCGCGCGGGCGACGGCACCGACAGCGACAGGATAGGCCGTCTTTACGGGCAGTATCGAAAAGACCGGATGCGGCCAGGCAACGGCTGCGGAAAGAAAGGCCTCGCCGAGCAGCATGGTTTCCTGATGCCGCTCCTTGGAGCCGGCGAGCGCCTCAGCAAGCTCGGCCACGTCTGCCAGCCGCACCGCATCCTCACCGGCGCCATGCGCCTCGGCCAGCAGGACGGCATCGTTCCAGGCGGAGCCATGACGGATCAACGCTGTAATCCAGTCCTTGAGGCTTTCCGCATCCTGTACCAGCCCATCATGAACGGCACGCTCCAGGCCGCCTGAATAAGCAAAGGAGCCGATGGGAAAAGCCGGTGACAGCCATGCCATCAGCCGCAGGAGCGCCTGCAGATCGCGATTGCCTGTCGCTGGAACCTCGGTCATCGACGGTCAGTCGTGCGAATGATCATGATGGTCGTGGCCATGGCTGTGCCCATGGTCGTGACCATGCGAATGACCGCCATGCGCGTGATAGGCGCCGCGTGCAGGCTGGAAG
Organism: Rhizobium sp. AP16; assembly: GCF_000281735.1. NCBI lineage: Bacteria > Pseudomonadati > Pseudomonadota > Alphaproteobacteria > Hyphomicrobiales > Rhizobiaceae > Rhizobium > Rhizobium sp. AP16. Next base: position 94,253 of record NZ_AJVM01000002.1, read on the forward strand.
GGCTCGCTAACCTCCGTCACGGTCGCGCCGAGACCTTCGAGCATGGCGCGGATGACGTGATCGCGCAGGATGAGGATGCGCTCCTCTTCGATCTGCGCCGAAAGATGCCGGTTGCCGAGATGCCAGGCGAGCTCGATCAGATGCAGGCGGTTACGCGGCCTGATCTCGAACAGCTTTTCCGCGGCGGCGACGATCTCGATCAGCTCGCCGTCCTCGCGCACCAGCAGGTCGCCATTGGCGAACAGAACCGGCTCCTTGAGATCGAGCATGACCATCTCGCCATTTTCGAGATGCAGCAGCTTGCGGCGCAGATGGCGCAGATCATGCGGCAGCTCGACACGATCGATCGGATTGGAAGAAGGGGTGCCGGCTGGCAGATAGGAAGTGACGCGTTGCATGACGTATCCAATTCAAAGCTTTGTCAGACCATGCAAAATAGTCGCTTTCCGCGCAAGGACCAATGCCGGTTTCGCAGGCCTATATCCGGGTGCCGTATCGATATTGCTCGACATGATCCGGCACCGTCTCCTGCTCATCGGTCGCACAGCGATGCCAGGCCTGGTTCATCCATTCGCTCTCATGGACGATGCGATTGCGACCGAGCGCCTTGGCGAGATAAAGCGCCTTGTCGGCGGCGGCATAGGCGGCCTCTTTCCTGCGTGGCCCCCATATGTCGGCGATCCCTGCCGAAATGGTGATCGTCACCGCGCCGCCCTCGACGGCAATGGCGTGTTCCGCAATCAGCGCCTTCACATCCTCGATGCGGGCGATGCGCTCAGCCATATCGCGGCCATGGACGATGGCGCCGAACTCCTCGCCGCCCAGACGGGCAACCACATCCCTGCCTCCGAAAATGCTGGAAAAGATCTGCGACACGGCGATGATAACGGCATCGCCCGAGGCGTGCCCGTAACGGTCATTGATCGTCTTGAACCGGTCGACATCGAAGATCACCAGCGAAGCATCGGCCTCAACGCTGTCCAGAGCCTCGGTAAAGGCGCGGCGATTCAACAAGCCGGATAGCATGTCCGTGCGGCTCAGTCGTTCGAATTCGGCATTGGAGAGCGCGAGCTTGTGAATTGCATGGCCGGCCAACAACGCCAAGGCGGCGGAAACAATGCCACCGATGAACGACGCGAGGAGAATGCAGAGGCGAACAGCATCCAGCATCGGCAACGGCAATAGACCAAACCACTGTACGACCGGCAGCATCAGGAGGATGATTGCAACGGACAGAACGATGGCGGCGCAACTCATCTTTAGCGCGAAAAAGTATATCGTGCGGCGGCACTGAAAATCACCCAGTTCGGCCTGCAGCGAAATCCATTGTTTCATGCGACTCACCTTCCTCAGCCCACCGTGCCCATGAGGTGAGATAGGGGTGAAGGCTCTTCCAGGTCTTTAAGGCAATGATTAAAATGCGTGGCATTTCCCAACTTGTGAACGATTAGAAATAACTGCCGACGGCATGCACGGTATCGGGTGAGACAACGACTCCTGAGCTTGATTACGCAAGTCTCTGATAATGCTTCATTAGTTCGGAGGCCTTATAGAAAACCCCTGAAATCCTAGGGATGCAGCACCGGTCGATCGATAAAACGCAATGGGAGCGGCAGAAAACCGAGGATAAAAGTGGGCGACGGCCTGTAATCGCGCTCATCAATCGGAGACAGCTTAATTGTAAAAAGCGAGCGACAGTTTCAGCGTCTCCGGAACCGGATTCCACAGGCCGGTTCTGATCCCCGCGGTTCGCAAGGCAGCCGCCGTCCAGGTATTGCAGCCGAAGAGTAAATTGAAATAACCCTTCGCCTCGAAGAAGCGATCGGCAACACCATAGGCTGCATCGGCGACAGGCATGACCTCTCCGTTTTGTTCCTCAAAGCTCCCCGCAACGAAGCCCAACAGAGCCTTGAATTCCCCGGAGTTGATATCGAATGCCTGCACGGCAGGATGCTGCTCGGGAAGGTGTCCTGCGACATCGACGTGCAGCACCGATCTGTCCAGCGTCAGAGCCCGCAGCACCGGCATCGGCTTCAGGTCGGCCCAGTGTGGCGTTTCCAGATAAAAGGCGCGACCGCCCCAGCCGAAGATCAGCCATTCGGCATCAGGCGACGCCAGCGGAATGCCGGCCTGTCCAAGAAAGGAAAACGCCGCCCGGGTCTCGTCATTGAGCGGCACCGCAATGTCGGTGTGGATCGGGTTGGAAAGCACCAGAATGCGTCGCGTAGCCGCAACTTCGTCGGCCGCCTTGGCAGGCGCAAATAATGGTCTCGGAATGAAAGTTCCGCCCGCCACGGCCAGCACAGCCAGCAGCACCAGGCGAAACAACCAGCGGATGGCTCCCCCCATCAGGCGCTTAGAACAGGAAGTAACGCTGCGCCATCGGCAGCACTGTCGCCGGTTCGCAGGTCAGAAGCTCGCCGTCAGCCCGCACCTCGTATGTCTCAGGATCGACCTCGATATGCGGCGTCAGGCTGTTATGGATCATCGACGCCTTGGAGATGCCGCCACGGGTATTCTTGACGGCAAGGAGCTTTTTGGCAACGCCGAGCCTGCCGGCGAGACCGGCATCGAGCGAGGCCTGCGACACGAAGGTGACCGAAGAATTCGTCAGGCTCTTGCCATATGCGGCAAACATTGGGCGGTAATGCATCGGCTGCGGCGTCGGGATCGAGGCATTCGGATCGCCCATGGGCGCCGCCGCGATCGAACCGCCGAGCAGAACCATCTCCGGCTTGACGCCGAAAAAGGCCGGGTTCCAGATCACCAGGTCGGCACGCTTGCCGACTTCGATCGACCCAACTTCATGGCTGAGGCCCTGGGCGATCGCCGGATTGATCGTATATTTGGCGATGTAGCGCTTGACGCGGAAATTGTCGTTGTCGCCGGTTTCCTGGGCCAGACGGCCGCGCTGGCGCTTCATCTTGTCGGCAGTCTGCCAGGTGCGGATTGCCACCTCGCCGACGCGGCCCATGGCCTGGCTGTCGGACGAGATGATCGAGAAGGCGCCGATATCGTGGAGGATATCTTCCGCCGCGATCGTCTCCTTGCGGATACGGCTTTCGGCGAAGGCGATGTCTTCCGGGATAGACGGCGACAGATGATGGCAGACCATCAGCATGTCGAGATGCTCGGCAATCGTGTTAACCGTATAGGGCCGCGTCGGATTGGTCGAAGACGGAATGACGTTCGACTGACCGCAGATCTTGATGATGTCAGGCGCATGGCCGCCGCCGGCACCTTCGGTGTGGAAAGCATGGATGGTGCGGCCCTTGATGGCGCCGATCGTGTCTTCGACGAAGCCGCTTTCATTCAACGTATCCGTGTGAATCATCACCTGCACGTCATACTCGTCGGCGACGGACAGGCAGCAGTCGATCGCGGCTGGCGTCGTGCCCCAATCCTCGTGGAGCTTCAACGAGCAGGCGCCGGCAAGCACCATTTCCTCAAGGGCGGCCGGCAGCGACGCATTCCCCTTGCCGGCAAGCGCGAGGTTCATGGGAAAGGCATCGAAGCTTTCGATCATCCGTTCAATATGCCAGGCGCCGGTGCAGGTGGTCGCAAGCGTGCCATGCGCAGGCCCGGAGCCGCCGCCGAGCATGGTCGTCACACCGCTCATCAGCGCCTCTTCGATCTGTTGCGGGCAAATGAAGTGGATATGTGCGTCCATGCCCCCCGCAGTCAGGATCTTGCCTTCACCGGCAATGATTTCCGTCGAAGGACCGATGATGATCGTGATCCCTGGCTGGGTGTCCGGGTTGCCAGCCTTGCCGATCGCGGCGATACGGCCGTTCTTCAGACCGACATCCGCCTTGACGATGCCCCAGGTGTCGACGATCAGCGCGTTGGTGATGACGGTATCGACGGCGCCGTTTGCCCGCGTCACCTGGCTCTGCCCCATGCCGTCGCGAATGACCTTGCCGCCGCCGAACTTCACCTCTTCGCCATAGGTGGTGAAATCCTTCTCCACCTCGATGAAGAGCTCGGTGTCGGCAAGCCGGACCTTGTCGCCGGTGGTCGGCCCGAACATGTTGGCATAGGCGGCGCGGGAGATCTTGTAGGACATGAAATCAGGCTCCTTGGGAGGAAAGAATGGATGTTGTGCTGGCGATGCGCCGGAGGCGGCCAAGGGAAATATAAAAGTCGACCAATCGCTTCTCAGCCGCGAAGGGGTGACCGTCCCAGCCGGTGTGGCTGAAGCCGGTGATGGCGATGTCGTCGTCGGGGTGGAGCAAAAGCAGCGCGCCGATCGCGACCAGGCCGCTGCTTGGTACGATATAAGAATCCGGTTCATGCGCAGAAAGCGCCTCGTCAAGGCGCTCATGAACGGATTGGTCGATCACGACATGGCGCTTGCCGGTTGCGCGGCAAAAGGCGGTGAACTGATCGGTGTAATCGTCGCAGAAATCATTGAGTTCCGGATGCAACAGGGCAAGCGGCGCACGCAATGCAGCGAACTTGCGGGGATCGCGCGCACTCCAGATTTCCGATGCTGCCGCAACTGGCGGGCTTTTGCGCCATTCGGCGGAGCCGAGCATGGCACGGGCGGGCCTGCCGGTATTGCAGACGGCGACGATATCCGTGCGGGTGCCACCTGCCCCGAAAGAACGGCAATCATTGAAGCGCACGACCATGTCGGCGGCGTCGATCTCACTCGCCGCCCCCTCAGCAATCTCGCCGTTGCCGACGATCATGATCCTGCGTTTCGCGCTCACTATGCGCCCTCCCCGGCAAGCTTCAGAGCTTGCCCATGACCTGCTGGCGGAAGCCGTAGACCTCGCGCTTGCCGGACAGCGGGATCAGCGTCACCGAGCGCGTCTGGCCCGGTTCGAAACGCACGGCGGTTCCCGCCGGAATATCCAGCCGCATGCCCCTCGCCTTATCCCGATCGAAAGACAGGCCGCCGTTCGTCTCGGCGAAATGATAATGGCTGCCGACTTGCACCGGCCGGTCGCCGGTATTGGAGACCTCCAGCGTTACGGTCGGCGCGCCGACGTTGAGTTCGATATCGCCGCTCGCGGCAATGATTTCGCCTGGGATCATGGTCTTTCTCCTCTGCCCGTCGCTCAGCGGATCGGCTCGTGCACGGTCACCAGCTTCGTTCCATCCGGAAACGTCGCCTCGACCTGCACGTCATGGATCATCTCGGCAATCCCTTCCATCACCTGATCGCGGGTGATGACATGGGCGCCGGCCTCCATCAGCTCGGCGACCGGGCGGCCATCACGGGCGCCCTCGACGACGAAGTCGGAGATCAGTGCGATGGCTTCGGGATAGTTGAGCTTGACGCCGCGCTCCAGCCGTCGCCGCGCCACCATCGCCGCCATGGAAATCAACAGCTTGTCTTTTTCTCTCGGAGTGAGGTTCATCGCCTACCTATGTGATTGCTATGTTCTTGAACTAGAGATTCCAGACTTTCGGCACAGGCGCTCCGTTGCGCAAGGCGGAAATGACCGGGATCAGGATTTTTCTGAGTGCGAAGCCATCGGACGCCGCCAGCCGCACCACCAGCTTGTCGCGCCATTGGCTGACACCGCCCATGTGCCCCTCGACGAGCGGGCGAACCTGGGCGAGATAAGTTTCCGCCAGCGGCCCGGCATAAAGCAAAGTCGCAAAGGCGACCTGTCCGCTCAATACGGCATGCTCGGCGGTCAAGGCCGCGACATCACCATCGAGCCGCAATTCCTCGGCATGGATCAGCCGCCCAGCGCGACGGATACGCCAGCGATCGCGGAACAACCCCTGCCTCATCGCCTCGCCCATGGCCTTTCGCCCCAACAGGATCGCCTCGACCGCCAGGAATTCGGCCGTCTCGTCGAGATCGACATCGAGCCTACGGGACAGTGAAGCGCGATCGAACAGAATGGTCTCCTGCGGCAACCAGTCAACGCGAGCGCCGGCGCCGGCCCTGATCGAGGTCACGACCTCGGCGGTGCTGGCCGATGCTTTGTAAATTTTCTCGCAGGCCTGCGTGGTCACGTCGATGCGTGTGCCTGGCCCGGCGACGACGCTCCAATCCATGCAGTCGCCGCCGGTCAAGCCGCCGGCGGTGTTGATGATGACCGCTTCCATGGAATTGTCGAACGTTGCGGGCAAGCGGATCTTCGCCGACCCCTCCTGAAAAAGCTCGGCAAGACGCGTACGCCCGTCAAGCGCCTTGGCCGCCAGATGGCCGCGTCCGCGCGCCCTCTGCGGTCTCGTGCTCGCCGCCGCCACCGTCATCCCGTTTCTCCATTTAACCCATCATGTCGTCGCAGGTCATTGAAACCCGCCAGGGAACAAACGCAAGCAATTTCTGTGCCTTATGCGATCGCCCTGAACCCTGGCCCGGAGCATCCCGGTAGCCGCCGCATTTTTCGCCAGACGATGAAAAGAACGGCAGCGGCCTCAGACCGTCAGATGCCGGCGTGCCTCGGGCGTGTCCAGCGTCTCCGCCAGCCCCTCATGAACGATCTCGCCACGGTCCATAATGTAGACGTAGTCGGCGAGCTCGCGGCAGAAATCGAGATACTGCTCGACCAGCAGGATCGCCATGCCGGTGGAATCCCGGAGATAGCGGATCGCCCGGCCGATATCCTTGATGATCGACGGCTGGATACCTTCCGTCGGCTCGTCCAGCACCAAGATCCTCGGCCGCGTCACCATCGCCCGGCCGATCGCCAGTTGCTGCTGCTGGCCGCCTGAGAGATCACCGCCACGGCGCGACAGCATGGATTTCAGCACCGGAAACAGGCTGTAGATGTCATCGGGAATATTGCGATCACGGCGAGGCACGGGCGCAAAACCGGTTTCCAGGTTTTCCTTGACCGTCAGCAACGGAAAGATCTCGCGGCCCTGCGGCACGTAACCGATGCCCTGCTTGGCGCGGGCAAACGGCGCCATGCCGTTCAGCGTCACGCCGTTGAAAGCAACTGTGCCCGCCGACAGCGCATACTGGCCGGTGACGGCGCGCAGCAGCGAACTCTTGCCGACACCGTTGCGCCCGAGCACGCAAGTGATCTTGCCCATCTCGGCCTTGATCGAGATGCCACGCAACGCCTGTGCGGCGCCATAATGCAGATTTGCGTTTTCGACTGTCAGCATCTCATCGCCCCAGATAATTCTCGATCACCTTCGGATCGCTGCTGACGAAATCGATCGATCCCTCAGCCAGCACAGACCCTTCCGCCAGGCACGTCACCTTGACGCCGAGGTCGCGGATGAAGCCCATATCGTGCTCCACCACCACCACCGACCTCGTCTTGGCGATTTCCTTCAGCAGCAACGCCGTCTCCGCCGTCTCGGCGTCCGTCATACCGGCAACGGGCTCGTCGACCAGAAGCAGCTTCGGCTCTTGTGCGAGCAGCATGCCGATCTCCAGCCATTGCTTCTGCCCGTGCGAGAGATTCGCGGCCAGTTCATCGCGGCGATGCGAAAGCCGCACGGTGTCGAGGATTTCGTGGATGCGGTCGCTATCGGCCGGTGTCAGACGATAGAACAGCGTCGAGAAAACGCCGCGCTTGCGGTTGAGTGCCAGCTCCAGATTGTCCCAGACCGTATGGCTTTCGAAGACGGTCGGCTTCTGAAATTTGCGACCGATGCCGAGTTGGGCGATATCAGCCTCATCCTTCTTGGTGAGATCGACCTGGCCGTTGAAGAACACCTCGCCCTCATCGGGCCGCGTCTTGCCGGTGATGATATCCATCATCGTCGTCTTGCCGGCACCGTTCGGGCCGATGATGGCGCGAAGCTCTCCCGGTTCTATGACGATCGACAACGAATTCAGCGCCTTGAACCCGTCGAAGGAGACGGAGACGTTGTTGAGATAGAGCATGCTATTGGGTTTGATATCCGGGATCATGCTCTTACTCCGCCGCCTGAATGGTCTTGCTGGCTTCGTCTTCCTCGGCCTTCGGCTTCGGGCTGACGGGCTTGCGGCCATTGCCGATATACTGCGCCGCCGTCCCAACGATGCCCTTGGGCAGGAACAGCGTCACCGCGACGAAGAGGCCGCCGAGCGCAAAGAGCCAGAAACTCGGGAACAGGCCAGTGAAGATGGTCTTGCCGCCATTGACGAGGATGGCGCCGATGATCGGGCCGATCAGCGTTGCCCGGCCGCCGACCGCCGTCCAGATGACCACTTCGATGGAATTGGCCGGCGCGAATTCGCCAGGATTGATGATGCCGATCTGCGGCACATAGAGCGCGCCGGCAATGCCCGCCATCATCGCCGATACCACGAAGACGAAGAGCTTCATGTGCTCGACACGGTAGCCAAGGAAGCGCGTCCGGCTCTCCGCGTCACGCACGCCGACCAGCACCTTGCCGAATTTTGAGCGCACGATCGCCGAAGACAGCATCAGCGCCAGCGCCAGGAGCAGCGCCGTGATGGCAAAGAGCGTGGCACGCGTACCATCGGCCTGGATGTTGAAGCCGAGGATGTCCTTGAAATCGGTGAGGCCGTTATTGCCGCCAAAGCCCATATCGTTGCGGAAGAAGGCAAGCAGCAGCGCATAGGTCATGGCCTGCGTGATGATGGAGAGATAGACGCCGTTGACGCGTGAGCGGAAGGCGAACCAGCCGAAGATGAAGGCAAGCAGGCCGGGTGCTGCCAGCACCATGATCATAGCGAACCAGAAATGATCGAAGCCGTACCAGAACCAGGGCAGCTCCTTCCAGTTCAGGAAGACCATGAAGTCCGGCAGGATCGGATTGCCATAGGTGCCACGCGTGCCGATCTGCCGCATCAGATACATGCCCATCGCATAGCCGCCAAGCGCGAAGAAGGCGCCATGGCCAAGCGAGAGAATGCCGCAATAGCCCCAGACCAGATCGAGCGCCAGGGCGAGCAGCGCATAGGTCAGATATTTGCCGAACAGCGACATCAGATAGGTCGGCACATGCAGCGCGCTGGTTTCCGGCAAAGCCAAGTTCGACAGCGGCACGAGAAAGGCGATCGCAATCAATATCACGATGGCGATGCTGATGCGGCGGTCGAGCGAACGGAGGATAAAGGCCGTGATCATGCTTCCACCGCCCTGCCCTTGAGGGCAAAGAGCCCGCGGGGACGTTTCTGGATAAAGAGGATGATGAGGACGAGCACGAGGATCTTGCCCAGCACCGCGCCTGCATAGGGCTCGAGGAACTTATTGAGGATGCCGAGCGAGAAGGCGCCGACCAGCGTGCCCCAGAGATTGCCGACACCGCCGAACACCACGACCATGAAGCTGTCGATGATGTAGCTCTGGCCGAGGTTCGGCGAGACATTGTCGATCTGCGAAAGCGCGACGCCCGCCATGCCGGCAATGCCCGAGCCGAGCGCAAAGGTGAAGGCATCGACCCAGGGCGTGCGAATGCCCATCGAGGAGGCCATGCGCCGGTTCTGCGTCACCGCGCGCATCTGCAGCCCGAAGGCCGAGCGCTTCAGCAGCAGCAACAGAGCGACGAAGACACCGAGCGAAAAGACGATGATCCAGAGGCGGTTCCAGGTGAACGAGAGATAGCCGATATCGAAGGAGCCGGACATCCAGGAGGGATTGCCGACTTCCTGATTGGTCGGCCCGAAGATCGAGCGCACCGCCTGCTGCAGGATCAGCGAAATACCCCAGGTGGCGAGCAGCGTTTCCAGCGGCCGGCCATAAAGAAAGCGGATAACGCCGCGCTCGATGACAAGGCCGACGGCACCCGTCACCACGAATGCAACGGGCAAGGCGATCGCCAGCGACCAATCGAAGAGTTCCGGATAGGACGTGCGAATAACGCTTTGCACCATGAAGGTGGAGTAGGCCCCGAGCATCACCATCTCGCCATGCGCCATGTTGATGATCCCCATGACCCCGAAGGTGATGGCAAGGCCGATGGCAGCCAGCAACAGCACCGAACCGAGCGACAGGCCGTACCAGACATTCTGCACCGCATCCCAGATCTGCAATTGATCCTGGATGCCGGCAATGGCGGCGGCAACATCGGGCTTCAGGCTGTCATCGACGGAAACGGAGGAAAGGATGCCGATGGCGTCACGTCCGCCCTCGGTCTTGATCGTTTCGATCGCGGCTTTCTTCTGCTCCAGCGGACGATCGGAGCTAAGGACGGCAACCGCGCGCGCCTTTTCCAGCACGCCGCGAATTTCGCCGTCCTTCTCATTCTGAAGGGCTGCCTCCAGCACTTCCAGCGAATCCGGGCTCGGCGACTTCAGCACCGATTGCGCCGCTTCCAGCCGGACGCCGCGATCCGGGCTCAACAGCGTCAAGCCGCCGAGTGCCGCGCGGACCGAGCGACGGAGATTGTTGTTGATCTTGATTTTCGTGAGGTTGCCCTTGGCTTCCTCGCCGGCCGCCTGCCCGGTGACCGGGTCGATCAGGCCCATGGCATCGCCGGAAGATTTGGCAATGAAGACCTGGTTGTCGGATTTCCTGACGTAGAGATCGCCATCCGAGAAAGCCTGCAAGGCCGGCACCACCTTGGGATCGCCGGTCTTGGCCAGGTTCTTGACGATCTCGTCGGCCTGCTGGAAGTTCGCCGGACCAAGCGCGTTGATGAGGCTATGTGCATCCTCCTCAGCGCGCAGCGCCGTGGCGGTCAGCACCAGCATCAGGCAAAAGCCGGCAACGAGCACCAAGGCTATGCGGTAAGCGAATTTGTCGATCATCGCGCTTGTCCCCTCAAGCTGTCGCGGGCAGAGAAGCCTGCCCGCGACGGTCTCACATCAGCAGGCGGAACTCAGGAACCCTTGCCGCCGCACTTGCCAGTGGCAACGTTGAAGTTGCCGCAGTTCATTGGCAGGCGCCAATCCGAGATCAGGTCCTTGCTGTCGGGCAGAAAGTCGGACCATTCGTCACCGACGACTTCCGGAGTCTGCGAAACGACGTCGAACTGACCGTTTTCCTGCACTTCACCGATCAGCACAGGCTTGGTGATGTAGTGGTTCGGCATCATGGTGGCGTAGCCGCCCGTGAGGTTCGGAACCGAGACGCCGACGAGCGCGTCGATCACCTTGTCCGGATCGGTCGTGCCGGCCTTTTCGACAGCCTTCACCCACATGTTGAAGCCGATATAGGCGGCTTCCATCGGGTCGTTGGTCACGCGCTTGTCGTTCTTGGTGTAGGCGTGCCATTCCTTGATGAAGGCGGCATTGGCAGGCGTATCGACGGACTGGAAGTAGTTCCAGGCGGCGAGATGGCCGACCAGCGGCTTGGTGTCAACGCCGGCCAACTCTTCTTCGCCGACCGAGAAGGCGACGACCGGAATGTCTTCAGCCTTGACGCCCTGGTTGCCGAGTTCCTTGTAGAAGGGAACGTTGGCGTCGCCGTTGATGGTGGAGACCACGGCAGTCTTCTTGCCGGCAGCGCCGAAAGCCTTGATCTTCGAGACTTCCGTCTGCCAGTCGGAGAAGCCGAACGGCGTGTAATTGGTGATGATGTCTTCGTCCTTGACGCCCTTGGACTTCAGATAGGCTTCAAGGATCTTGTTGGTCGTGCGCGGATAGACGTAGTCGGTGCCTTCGAGCACCCAGCGCTGTACGCCTTCGTTCTTCATCAGGTAATCGACGGCGGGGATCGCCTGCTGGTTCGGAGCAGCGCCCGTGTAGAAGACGTTGCGCTCGGACTCTTCACCTTCGAACTGGACCGGGTAGAACAGGATCGAATCCAGTTCCTTGAACACCGGCAGGACTGACTTGCGCGATACCGAGGTCCAGCAACCGAAGACGGCCGAAACCTTGTCTTTCTGGATCAGCTCGCGCGCCTTTTCGGCAAACAGCGGCCAATCGGATGCCGGGTCGACGACGACAGGCTCAAGCTTCTTGCCGAGAACGCCGCCCTTCTTGTTCTGCTCGTCGATGAGCATCAGCATGGCGTCTTTCAGCGTCGTTTCCGAAATCGCCATGGTGCCCGAAAGCGAGTGGAGAACGCCGACCTTGATGGTGTCGTCGGCAGCAAAGGCTCCATGGAATGCCGTTGTCGACATGATGGCGCCCAAAAGCGCGCCGGAGACGAGAGTCTTCAATTTCATGTTTAGTTCCCCTCTTTTTATCTGCCGCAACGGCTCGTAAACGAAGATTAACCGTTGCCTGCCCGGAATATCCGGCAGCAGCGGGGGAAACCACATACGTAATATGACGTAGATGCCGGGGCGAAATGTGCAGTCTATGCCCCTCTCATGCCCTTAAGTGCCGTATCGATCCGTGTTACGACATCTCTGGACCGCCGGAATACTGTGGCGGAACTGCTGAAGGGTTGGCATGGCAGCGCGGCAACGCATCATCCCGGTAAGACGCGAATATAACCGCTGGGTCGCGAACCAGACGCTGGAAGACTATGCCCTGCGTTTTACCGCCAAGAGCGCCCGGCAATTTTCCTCGCAGCGCATCTCGCAGACGGCGATCGGCGCCATTTCCTTCCTGGCGCTGGAAGCGATCGGCGGCGCCATCACGCTCTCCTACGGCACCACCAACGCCTTTTATGCCATCATCGTCGCCAGCATCGCCATGCTGGCAATCGGCCTGCCCATCAGCCGCTATGCCATCCGCCATGGCGTCGACATCGATCTGCTGACCCGCGGTGCAAGCTTCGGCTATATCGGCTCGACCATCACCTCGCTGATCTATGCCAGCTTCACCTTCATGCTGTTTGCGATCGAAGCCTCCATCATGTCGGGAGCGCTCGAGCTGACGCTCGGCATCCCCTTGTGGATCGGCTACATCATCAGCGCCGTCATGGTCATCCCGCTGGTCACGCACGGCGTTAGTCTGATCAGCCGGTTCCAGCTGCTGACCCAGCCATTCTGGATCGTCCTCAACATCCTGCCCTTCGTCTTCATCGCCTTTTCCGATTGGGGCAAGTTCGACCTCTGGCGCGCTTTCGCCGGCATCCACCATGCCTCGGGCGTGCCCGGAAGCGCTGCTCCCTTCAATCTCGTCGAATTCGGCGCGGCCTCCGCCGTCATCCTGGCGTTGATGTCGCAGATCGGCGAGCAGGCCGACTTCCTGCGCTTCCTGCCGCCGGAAGGCCATCGCAAGTGGCGGCATCGTCTGGTCATCTTCCTCGCCGGCCCCGGCTGGGTGATCATCGGTGCGCCGAAGCTGCTGGCCGGTTCGTTTCTCGTCGTCCTGACCTTGAGCTCGGGCGTGCCTGCCGATCGCGCCGCCGACCCAGCGCAGATGTATCTCACCGCCTTCGGCTACATGATCCCCTGGCACAATGCAGCGTTGCTGCTGATGGCCGCCTTCGTCATGATCTCGCAGTTGAAGATCAATGTGATGAACGCCTATGCGGGGTCGCTTGCCTGGTCGAATTTCTTCTCCCGGCTGACCCATAGCCATCCCGGCCGCGTCATCTGGCTGATCTTCAACGTCGCCATCGCCCTGCTCCTGATGGAGCTTGGCATCTACAAGCTGCTGGAGGAGACGCTCGGCATCTTCTCGATCATCGCCATGGCTTGGCTCTGCACGATCTCTGCCGATCTCTTCATCAACAAGCCGCTCGGCCTTGCCCCGCCCGGCATCGAGTTCAAGCGCGCCCATCTCTACGACATCAACCCGGTCGGCCTCGGTGCCATGGCGCTGTCGGCAACAATCTCGCTGATCGCCCACTTTGGCGTCTTCGGCGCGGTCGCCGCCTCGCTCGCCCCCTATATTACCCTGGTCATCGCGCTGATCGCCTCGCCCACCATCGCCTGGGCGACCAAGGGCAAGTTCTATCTCGCCCGCAAGCCTCGCCAGAGCTGGAAGAACCTCAGCACCATCACCTGCTCGATCTGCGAACATCCTTTCGAGCCGGAGGACATGGCCTGGTGCCCGGCCTATGCCGCGCCGATCTGTTCGCTCTGCTGCTCGCTCGACAGCCGCTGCCACGACATGTGCAAGCCGAAGGCGCGGCTCAACACGCAGGTCGGCACCGTTGCCAAGACATTGCTGCCAGCGACCATCGTCGCCAAGCTCGCTACCCGCCTCGGCCGCTACGGCATCGCTGTCGCCTTGGCTCTCACAGCTGTCGGCGCCATCCTCGCGATGATCGCGCATCAAGTGGGCTCTGCCTCGCCCGAGACCGCGCAAGTGGTCGACCGCACCATCCTGATCGTCTTCTTCGTCTTTGCCGTCATCGCCGGCGTCGTCTGCTGGTTCTACGTACTTGCCCATGACAGCCGCGTCGTCGCAGAGGAAGAGTCCTCGCGCCAGAACACGCTGCTGCTGAAGGAGATCGCCGCGCACAAGAAGACGGACGCCGCCTTGCAAAGCGCCAAGGAGGCGGCAGAGGCGGCCAACCGCGCCAAGAGCCGCTATGTCGTCGGCCTCAGCCACGAATTGCGCACGCCGCTCAACGCCGTCCTCGGCTATGCCCAGATCCTCGAGCGCGACGAGACCATTCCGGCGCCACGGCAATCCTCGCTGAAAGTCATCCGTCGCAGCGCCGAACACCTGTCGGGGCTGATCGACGGGCTGCTGGACATTTCCAAGATCGAGGCCGGCCGCCTGCAGGTCTATTCCAACGAAATCAACATCAAGGACTTTCTCGACCAGATCGTCGACATGTTCCGCCCGCAGGCGCAGGCCAAGGGTCTTGCCTTCGTTTACGAGCCCACCGCCGCCCTGCCCGACTATGTCCGCACCGACGAGAAGCGGCTGCGGCAGATCCTCGTCAATCTGCTCTCCAATGCGATCAAATTCACCGACACCGGTAGCGTTCGCTTCGAGGTCGGCTATCGCAGTCAAGTCGCGACTTTCACGATTGCCGATACCGGTCGGGGGATCGCCGAGAAGGACCTCACCCGCATCTACGAACCCTTCCAGCGTGGCGAAGCGGAGAGCATCCGCCCAATGCCGGGCCTCGGCCTTGGCCTCACCATCACGCAGCTGCTCACCAACACGCTCGGTGGCGAGATTGCCGTCGTCAGCGAGAAGGACAAGGGCTCGACTTTCAAGGTGCGCCTGATGCTGTCGGCGGTGCTCCGGCCGATGAAGCCGCCGGCACAGGAGCAGCGGATCGTCGGCTATGAAGGCCCGCGCCGCACCATCGTCGTCGTCGACGACAATGAGGATCATCGCGAGCTGATGCGCGAAGTGCTGTCGCCACTCGATTTCATTGTGCTGACAGCCACCGGCGGCCCGGACTGTCTGACGCTGATCGAGGGCATCAAGCCCGATCTCTTCCTCGTCGATATCTCCATGCCGGGCATGAACGGCTGGCAGCTGGTCTCGCGGCTGAGGGAAAGCGGTCAAACGGCGCCGATCCTGATGCTGTCGGCCAATATCGGCGACAGCGCCGCCGCCAAGGACAGCGACGACAGCCACAATGACGCAATCGCCAAGCCGATCGATATCCGCCAGCTGCGCGACAAGCTTGCCCTGCATCTCGGCCTGAAATGGGTCTATGCAGATGCCTCCGCACCCGTCCTGCCAAAGGCACCGCTGCCGATGAGGAGCCCGGGAATAGAGCATGTGCGCGAGTTGATACGGCTCGGCGAAATCGGCTATGTCAGAGGGATCGAGGCGAAGCTCGCGGACCTTGCCAAGCTGGATGAAAACCAACCCTTCACCGACGCCTTGCGCACCTATGTCCAGGCCTTCAACCTCGACGGCTTCCTGGATTTCCTGAGCAAATTCGACAACGAAAAGGTAGAACCGATTGGCTGAGCCCGCCCTTCCCCGCGATATAGTCTTGCTCGTGGACGACTCGCCGGAGGCACTCGGATTCTTGACCGATGCCCTGGAACAGTCAGGCTTCTCCGTGCTGATCGCCACCTCGGGATCGGCGGCGCTGAACATTGTCGAGCGCATCACGCCGGACCTGATCCTGCTCGACGCCGTCATGCCATCCATGGATGGCTTCGAGACCTGCCGGCGACTGAAGGCCAATGTCGGCGTCGCCCAGATCCCGGTCATCTTCATGACCGGGCTGACCGAAACCGAACATGTGGTGCACGCGCTGGAGTCCGGTGGGGTCGACTATCTCTCCAAGCCGATCAACGTCGATGAGCTGCGCGCCCGCATCCGTGTCCACCTGCGCAATGCCCGCTCCGCCCAGAGCGCCCGGGTGGCGCTCGATGCCGCCGGGCGGCACCTGCTGGCGGTCAAGGGCGATGGCGCGATCCATTGGTCGACACCGCAGGCAACCCGGCTGATCAACGCCGCCACCGGCAGCGACGATGGGCTAGAACTTGTCGTGAAGCACATCGCCGCCTTCATGAGCGAGCGCGCCCGGCTCGGCCCGGCGCGCGACAACCTGGTCTCGATCAGCAATGGCGGCCAGGCCGCCCTGCAATTCTCCTTCCTCGGCGCAATCGGCGCGGACGAATATCTCTTCCGCCTGACCGCCACCAACCAGCGCGCCGACGACGGCGTGCTGCGCCAGCATTTCTCGCTCACCCAGCGTGAATCCGAGGTGCTGCTCTGGATCGCCAAGGGCAAGTCGAACCGAGATATTGGTGAGATTTTGGGTCTCTCCGCCCGGACAGTGAACAAGCATCTGGAGCAGATCTATGTGAAGCTCGGCGTCGAGAACCGAGCGTCTGCCGCCGTCAAGGCGGCGCATGTGCTGCATGAGATGTAGATAAGACTGTTCACTCCTCCGCTTGCGGTGTGAAGAGACCTCCCCCCGATACGGCAGTTCGCAGCCCCGAACGAAAGAAGCCCGGCCAATGGCCGGGCTCCCCAGATCGAACGCATCGCCGGAAACCGGCGTCGCGAAGATTACTTCGAGATTTCATCGTAGGTGTATTTGCCGTCGGCACCCTTGGACCACTTGTACATGACGTAGTCCGGACGGGTGATGTCGCCCTTCGCGTTGAAGCCGAGTTCGCCGATGGCGGTCTTGAACGGACCCTTTGCCTTCAGCGCGTCGGCAACAGCCATCGGGTCGTTGGAGCCGGCAGCCTTGGCGGCGTCGGCAATGACCTGAACGGCAGAGTAGGCGTAGAGCGTGTAGCCTTCCGGCTCGTAGCCTGCGGCGCGGAACTTGGCGACGAGATCGGTGGAAGCCGGGTTCTTGCGCGGATCCGGAGCGAAGGTCATCAGCGTGCCGTCAACAGCGTCGCCGGCGATCGAAGCCAGCTCGTTCGAGACGATGCCGTCACCGGACATGAAGTGTGCCTTGACACCCTGGTCGGCCAGCTGACGCAGGATCAGGCCGGCTTCGGTGTGCAGACCGCCGTAGTAGACGAAATCGACGCCGGCATCCTTCATCTTGGCGATAAGGGCCGAGTAGTCCTTGTCGCCGGGGGTGATGCCTTCATAGAGAACTTCCTTCACGCCAGCAGCGTTGAGGTTCTTCTTGGTTTCGTCGGCAAGACCCTGGCCATAGGGGGTCTTGTCGTGAACGACAGCAACCTTGGCGCCCTTGAAGTTGTCGGCAATGTACTTGCCGGCGACTGCACCCTGCTGGTCGTCGCGACCGCAGGTACGGAAGGTGTTCCACAGGCCGCGCTCAGTAAAGGTCGGATTGGTCGAAGCAGGAGTGATCTGCAGAATGCCGTTTTCGGCGTAGACTTCCGAAGCCGGGATGGAAACACCCGAGTTGAAGTGACCGACCACGAACTTCACGCCGTCAGCGACGAACTTGTTGGCAACCGAAACGCCCTGCTTGGCGTCGGAAACGTCGTCGCCGAGTTCGAGCTTAAGCTTTTCGCCATTGATGCCGCCGGCTGCATTGATGTCGGCAACAGCCTGTTCAGCACCCTTCTGAAGCTGAGCACCAAAGGCAGCATTCGGGCCTGTCAACGGACCGCCGACGCCAAGGAGAATGTCAGCCTTCGCAACGCCGCTGAAAGCGATCATCGCCGACAGAGCCACGGCCGACATGAGATACTTCTTCATATTGTTACTCCCAATTTTTTAAGCGGGTTCCGTTTGCTTTGCCCTGCGCAATACCCACCAACCATCGCGCCGGTATATTTGTCTCTTAACGCCTGGAAAGTATGTTCCCGAAATATGTTAAGCGATTTCGCGAGCATTTCCAGCTTGGTATTCAGACTGTGCCCAGTTTCAGCGCGGTGTCAATTCTTCTTCTTCCATGAAAAGGCCGAGGTCTTTTCATAGAGCCAATAATAATTATTCACCATCTGGTCCGTACGCCGGTAACGATATCCGGCGGTGGCGAAGACGAGCAGAAGAGCCACGTCGACGATATAGTTGAGAAGGTCGAACACCGGTCCATTGAACAGCGCGTGATGCAGGAACTGCAGCGCAAGCCCGATCATGAATGTATAGATGACCGCCAGCGGATAAGAGTTCCAGTTGGACGCCACGGCGCGGCCGGCACGCCATGCGGTCCAGAAACCCAGGAGCACGATGACCGCGCGGATGATCATGCGGCCGCCGGTATCGCTATCGATGAAAAGTCCCTGCATATCAAATTCTCCGCGAAACGGGGCTCAATGGTGGCCGCCTTCGAGATAGGCCGCACGCACTTCGGGATTGGCAAGCAACTCCCTGCCCGAGCCGCTCATTGTCACCCGGCCATTGACCATGACATAGCCGCGATCGGAGAGCTTCAGCGCCGCAAAGGCGTTCTGCTCGACGAGGAAGACGGTCAGCCCCTGAGTTTTGTTCAAAACCTTGATGGCCTCGAAGATACCCTTGACGATCAACGGTGCGAGGCCCAGCGAGGGCTCATCGAGCAAAAGCAGCTTCGGGCGCGCCATCAGGGCACGACCGATCGACAGCATCTGCTGCTCGCCACCCGACAGCGTGCCGCCGCGCTGCGACTGACGCTCCTTCAGGCGCGGAAACAGGGTGAAGATCTTCTCGACATCCTCATTGAAATATTTGAGCTTGTCGAGGCTCGCGCCCATCTGCAGGTTTTCATAGACCGTCATGCGCGGAAAGATGCGCCGTCCTTCCGGTGACTGCGCAATGCGCAGCCGGGCGATCTCATGCGTCGGCATGCGGGTGATGTCCTGGCCGTCGAAGGTCACCGAACCAGCGCGGGCCTGCGGGCTGCCGCAGATCGTCATCATCAGCGTCGACTTGCCGGCACCGTTGGCGCCGATCAGGCTGACGATTTCGCCACTGTTGACTTCAACATTGACGCCGGCAAGAGCGCGGATATTGCCATAATAGGTTTCGACGCCGTCAACTTTCAGAAGCGGTTGGCCCGTCATCAGTGTTCACCCTCCTGGAGGTGCTCGACTTCGGCGATAACCTCTTCCACTTCTTCATCCTCGACGCCGAGATAGGCCGCGATCACTCTTGGATCGTTCTTGACCTGGTCCGGCGTGCCGTCGGCAATCTTTTGTCCGTATTCGAGCACGACCACATGATCGGAGATTTCCATCACCACCGACATGTCGTGCTCGATCAGGAGGATCGACGTGCCGGCATCCTTGCGGATGTTGCGCAGAAACTCGTTGAGCACCAGTGATTCGCGCGGGTTGAGACCGGCGGCCGGCTCGTCCAGGCACAGGAGTTCCGGACCGGTGCACATGGCGCGGGCGATTTCCAGGCGGCGCTGCGCGCCATAGGGAAGATCGCCGGCCGGATCATCGGCGCGATCGACGAGATCGGCCTTCTCCAGCCAGAAGCGTGCCAGCTCGATGGCATTCTTGGCCTCAACACTATACTTGCCGATACCAAGCAGGCCGAGCACCGTATAGCCGGATGCTTTCATCAGCTTGTTATGCTGCGCCACCAAAAGGTTTTCGAGCACGGTCAGGCCGGAGAACAAACGGATGTTCTGGAACGTACGCGCCACCTTGGCTTCGCGGGTGATCCGGAAATCCGGCAGCCGCTCAAGGAGATATTCCTTGCCGCTCTTCTGGTGGAGCGTGATCATCCCCATCGTCGGCTTGTAGAAGCCGGTGATGCAGTTGAACACGGTGGTCTTGCCTGCGCCATTCGGTCCGATCAGCGCGGTGATATCGCCGCGCTTGGCCTCGAAGGAGAAGTCGTTGATGGCCATCAGGCCGCCGAAGCGCATCGAAAGATGATCGACCCTTAGCAGGACGTCGTCGGGGGTTGTGGTCACAGCGTTCATCAGCCGTGGCCCTCCTTGGTAAAGCTGCCGGACACCGCTCTTCGCTCCTTGAGGAAGGCGGTCGGCTCACGAGTTCCGACAAAGCCGCGCGGTTTCACCAGCATGACGACCACCATGGCGAGGCCGAAAATCAGCATGCGGTAGAGTTCCGGCGTAAAATCGGCACCGAAGATAATCTTGAGGAAGCCCATGCTGCGCAATAGTTCGGTACCGCCGATCATGGCGATCGCGGCAATGGCGATGCCCTTTAGCGAACCCATGCCGCCGAGAACGACGATGGCAAGGATGACCGCCGATTCAAGGAACACGAAGGACTCCGGCGAAACGAAGCCTTGGCGGGCAGCGAAGAAGGAGCCGGCAAAGCCGCCGAACATAGCGCCGGTGGAAAAGGCCGTCAGCTTGGTCGTCACGGTGTTGATGCCGAGCGAGCGGCAGGCGATCTCGTCTTCACGCAACGCTTCCCAGGCACGACCGATCGGCATGCGGCGCAGCCGGATCGTCACATAGGCGGTCAACGCGCAGAGCGCCAGGATGACGTAGAACAGGAAGATCTTGTACCAGGCCGACGACGTCGACAGGCCAAAGGTCCTGATGACGTTGTGCGGATCCTTCATATCGAAGGTGTAGAGGCCGAACAGCGATGCCTTGGTGATGTTGGAGATACCGAAGCTGCCCTTGGTGACATCAGTCCAGTTGGTGAGCACGATACGGATGATTTCGCCGAAAGCCAGCGTCACGATCGCCAGATAGTCACCGCGCAGGCGCAGCACCGGAAAGCCGAGGACCATGCCCCAAAGGGCGGCGAAAATGCCGGACAACGGCAACAGGATCCAGAAGGACAGGCCGAAATGCGTCGACAGCAACGCGTAGGAATAGGCGCCGACGGCATAGAAGGCGACATAGCCAAGGTCGAGCAGACCGGCAAGGCCGACGACAATGTTCAGGCCCCAGGCGAGCATCACATAGATCAGGATCTGGATGCCGAAATTGTCGACATAGGTCAGCGATCCCTGCGGGCCGAAGAGCGCCAGCGCCAGCATCGGATAGACGAGCAGGAAGGCCAAGGCCATCTTGTTGAAGTTCTTCGAGACGAAGCCTGGCTCGGCCACGACCGGCGGCGCCTTCGCCTTGGTTGCCTTCCGTGCTGCCAGTTGAGGCTGGATGAAGACCGTAACCAAGAAGCGACCGACCGTCGCAATGGCGACGATGGATGCCAGAAGGCCCCAGCGCTGAACGATAACCAACTGGTTGTCGATGTTCTGATCGGTCTTCAGGCCGATATAGAGCACGAACATGCCGAAGGTGATGAGCGCCGTCCAGAGGGCGTCGGTAAGCCCTTTCCGGACAAGGCCGGGCGCGGTCTTGCCTGCAACGAAATTTGAATTTGCCATGGCGTTATACCTTCTCGACTTCCGGCCGTCCGAGGATACCGGTCGGCTTGAAGATCAGCACGTAGGCGAGGATGGCATAGGTCGCGACATCCTTATACGCGATGGCGAAATTGCCCGACCAGAACGATTCGATGAAGCCGATCATCAGGCCGCCGAGAACGGCGCCCGGCAGCGAGCCGATGCCGCCGAGAACGGCCGCAGTGAACGCCTTGACACCGGGGGTGAACCCGTCGGTGAAATTGGCGACACCATAATACATCAGGTACATAGTGCCTGCGACAGCGGCGAGTGCCGCGCCCATGATGAAAGTGACGGAAATGGTCCGGTCGACATTGATGCCGAGCAACGCCGCCATCTTGCGGTCCTGCTCCGTGGCGCGCTGGG
Source organism: Rhizobium sp. AP16 (assembly GCF_000281735.1). Lineage (NCBI taxonomy): Bacteria > Pseudomonadati > Pseudomonadota > Alphaproteobacteria > Hyphomicrobiales > Rhizobiaceae > Rhizobium > Rhizobium sp. AP16. The sequence continues at coordinate 115,971 of NZ_AJVM01000002.1, forward strand.
CGCGGCCAAGTGCTGTCTTGTTAACCAGGTACCAGAAGGCCGCGAGCAGGACGACCGTGATGACGAAGATGATGATCTGCTTCAGCGACAGCGATACACCGTCGAAATTATACACATCGCCCACCAGCGTCGGGATCGGCTTGTTGCGCGGGCCCTGAGCGACCTGGATGAAGTTCGACAGCACGATCGACATGCCGATTGCAGTAATCAGCGGTGCCAGGCGGAACGAACCGCGCAATGGCCTGTAAGCGATGCGCTCGATCACCCAGTTCCACAGGCTCGTCATCAACATGGCGACGATGAGCATGACCAGAAGCAAGACCGCCACCGGCAGACCGGCGAAGAACGATACAAGAACCAGATAAGTGATGAGAGCGGCGAAGCCACCGAGCATGAAAACGTCGCCATGGGCAAAGTTGATCATGCCAACGATGCCGTAAACCATGGTATAGCCAATGGCGATCAGGCCATAAATAGACCCGAGAGTCAGCCCGTTTAGGAGCTGCTGGATAAAATAATCCATATGTCATTTCCCCTGGATGCGGAGTCTATGGACCGCATCTCTTATTGATTGAGGTTCCTTTCGAGAGGGCCCTTGGGCGCGATTCCATACTGCTTTCGAAGGAAATGTGAAGCCAAAAAGGCAGGAAATTGACAAATTCTTTTCAAATGACTGTGCAATGGCGCAAATCGAACCAGAAATGGTAGAAAAACGGCATGTTCCAGCTCAAAAAACAGCCAAGACAGCATAATAGATGGTTTAGGCCGAAAATATCTCTTCGGGAACAGGCTCTCCAGCGAGCCCGTTCCATTCGCTAGAGGCTGATGTTCAGGAGCGCATGCGCGCACCGTGGGGATCGAACAGCGGCAGTGGCTGCAGAGTTGCCGGCACCATGTCGCCGAGCAGCTCGATCGACCATCCCTGCGTTTCGTCGGCAATCTCCTTGGGCACATAGCCGATGGCGACCGAAACGCCCGAGGCGTGCGCGTAGCCACCAGATGTTACCCAGCCGCAAACGGCGCCATCATGATAGATCGGCTCATCGCCGATGACATCGGCATCCTTCGCAGCCAGAATGAAGGTGCGCAGCCGCATCGTTCCACCCTCGGCCTTCTCCCTAGCGGCCGCTGCCTTGCCGATGAAGTCCGCCTCCTTGGAAAGCGCCACGAATCGCCCGAGCTCTGCCTCCAGAGGCCCATAAAGCGGACGATATTCGCGCGCCCAGCTGCCGTAGGATTTGTCGAGGCGCAGCGCGTTCAGGGCTCTCAAACCAAAGAGCTTGATGCCGAATTCGGTGCCCGCCTCCATCAGCAGGTCGAAGAGATAACGCTGATGCTCCGGCTTCATCCAGATCTCGTAGCCGAGATCGCCGGTATAGGAGACACGGCCGACAATAGCGGGCGCCATGCCGAGATCCATGCGCCGGATGGACATGAAGGGGAAAGCGGCTGAGGAGACATCCTGATGCGTCAGCTTTTCCAGGAGCTTGCGCGCATTCGGTCCGGCGATGGAGAGGCCGAGCAGCGACAGGCCGAGCGCCTTCAGCTCCACCGAGCCATCCTTCGGCAGCAGGCTTTCGAACCAGCGCATGTGATAGGCCTCCGCGATGCCGGAACCGATGACGAGGAAATCACCCTCACCCATTTTTGCGAGCGTGAAGTCGCCGATCAGCTTGCCGTCATGTTTCAGCATCGGCGCAAGCGTCATACGGCCGATAGCCGGAATGCGGCAGGCAAGCAGCCGGTCGAGAAAGGCTTCCGCACCCGATCCCTTGACCGAATATTTGGCAAAACCGGAGGTCTCCATCAGCCCGACGCTGTCGCGGACCGCCTTGGCTTCCGCACCGACGACATCGAAATCGTTGGAACGCCGCCAGGAGAATTGGTCGACCTCACCCTCGGGCGCGAACCACAGCGCCTGCTCCAGCCCATAATATGCCCCGAAAACACCGCCCGCCGCCTTGAGCTTGTCATAGATCGGCGTCGTCAGCAGCGGCCGCGCCGCCGGCAACTCCTCGTTGGGATAGCGGATGGAGAAGCGGCGAGTATAATTCTCGCGCACCTTGGCGTTGGTGTAGGCTAGCGTCGCGTAGTCGCCGTAGCGCGAGACATCCATGGCGAAAACATCAAAGCCCGGGTCGCCATGGATCATCCAGTTAGCGAGCGCCAACCCGACGCCGCCGCCCTGGCTGAAGCCGGCCATGACGGCGCAGGCTGACCAGTAATTCCTCAAGCCCCTCACCGGACCGACCAGCGGATTACCATCAGGCGAGAAGGTGAAAGGGCCGTTGATGATTTTCTTGATGCCGGCATTATTGAAGGCAGGGAAATGTCGGAAGCCAACTTCCAGTTCCGGCGTGATACGCTCGATATCCTCGGCCAAAAGCTCATGGCCGAAATCCCAAGGGGTGGTCACCGGCGACCATGGGCGACAGGCCTTTTCATAGGTGCCCATCAGCATGCCCTGCCGCTCCTGGCGCAGATAGATCTCACCATCGAAGTCGACGCAGTGCATCAGCTCCTTGCCGGTGGATTTGTTGAAGTCCATCACCTCGGGCATATCCTCGGTGATCAGATACATGTGCTCCATGGCAAGCACCGGCAGTTCCAGCCCGACCATGCGGCCGACCTCGCGCGCCCAGAGGCCACCGGCATTGACGACATGCTCGGCGATGATCTCGCCCTGATTGGTGATAACCCGCCAGGAGCCGTCTTCGCGCTGTACCAGCTCTTCCACCTTGGTATGCAGATAGATGTCGGCGCCGTTTTTCTTGGCAGAGCGGGCATAGGCATGCGTGGTGCCGTAAGGGTCGAGATGACCCTCGACGGGATCGTAGAGAGCGCCGACGAACTGGTCGGGGTCGAGAAGCGGCATCATCTCGTGCGCTTCCTTCGGCGTCAGCAATGTCGCCTCCAGACCGTTGTAACGTCCCTTGGCGAGGATCGACTTCAGCCAGTCGAAACGCTGCGGCGTCGCAGCCAGCATAAGGCCCGAGGTCATGTGCAGGCCGATATCCTGGCCGGAATACTCCTGGATTTCTTTATAGAGCTCGACCGTATATTTCTGCAGCTTGGCGACATTCGGGTCGCCGTTGATCGTGTGCATGCCGCCGGCCGCATGCCAGGTTGAGCCCGATGTCAGCTCGGATCGCTCAAGCAGGACGACATCCGTCCAGCCGAATTTCGTCAGGTGATAAAGCACCGAACATCCGACGACACCGCCACCGATGACGACGACCCTGGCATGGCTTTTCATCTGGAAATCCCCTGTTTTCGGCTCGAAGCCGCAAGGAGTTTTCCCCTGTGACCGGCCATATTTGCAGGGCAGCCTAGAGACTATCCAAGAGGCCAAATAGCCCGAACTGCGAAACCGATATGTCTGTTTGCGCCATCGCGATTGTTCGGATCGCGCCATTCGCTTTCGGGCTTATGGACCCGTCGGAAAACCGCGTCACACCGCTCAGGATTGCAGTCTCAATCGGCGAAGCCGGCCGTCAACGCAAACTCGCGCCCCATCTCCATCACCTCCTCGAAAACACTGCCGGCATAGGAGCGCGGCGCGATGATTTCGAAACGGTCGGGGCCGGTGCGGGCGAGATTGGCACTGACATGGCAGCACAACATGCTGGCCGACTGACCCTCGGCGAAGACCTGCGGATGCAGATCGACCGCCACGCATTTCGCCAGGATGCGGCGAACGCTCGGCCCGGAAAGGCGCAACACCACGCGACCGTCGCTCTGCTCGAAAAAGGAAGCACGGGCCGCATCCAGCATGGCGAGGTCCCGCGCCAGGCTCTCCGCCGCGAGCGTCTCGGACACCGCCAGCCACTCGCCAGGCCCGACATGGCGCACGGAAATATCCGGCATCGCCTTCAGCGCCGCCAGCGTCCAGCCCTCCTGCCCAGCATGGCCAAGGACGGAGAAGATGACCGGGCGACGGACGACGGCGAGATGGTTCGGATTGGGCTCGGCCTCGAAACCGGAGATATGATCTTCCAGAACGTGCCTGTTTTGATATGCGGCGCTCATCAGACTCTCACCCTAAAAGCTTCTTGTTGTCGGGATCGACGAAGACCGGATTGCAGACCTCGGCAACAACCTCCTCGCCGCGTAATCCGTCCCAGACGATCACATGTTCGCCGATCCGCTCGCGACCCGATTTCAGAAAGGCGAGCGCGATGAAATGATTTAGAACCGGCGAGAAGCAGGCCGAGGAGACATGCCCCTGATCATTCGCGGTCGACGGCTTGGCGCCCTCCCTCAGGAGGTGCGCGCCAGCCCGGATTTCCTTGCTGGCCTCAAGCGGCTTCAACCCGACGAACTGGCCACGATCGGCGGCGGTCAGGCCGAAGCGGGTCGAGAGACGCTTGCCGATGAAATCCGGCTTCTGCGTCGACATCATCCGGCCGAGACCGACATCGTCGGGCGTGGTGCGGCCATCGAGTTCGTTGTGAGTGACATGGCCCTTCTCGATGCGCAGCACATTCAGCGCCTCGACGCCGTAGGCGCAGATACCATGCGCCTTGCCCGCCTCCATGACCGCGTCCGCCACTGCCTCGCCGTAACCGGCGGGAACGGCGAGCTCATAAGCCAGTTCACCGGAGAAGGAGATGCGGAACAACCGCGCCTTCAATCCGCCCTTCAGCATCACCTCCGAAGCGGCGAGAAACGGGAAGAACGCATCGGAAATATCGTCCTCGACGATCTGTTCCAGAACCAGCCGCGCCTTCGGCCCGGCAATCGCCATCTGCGCCCATTGATCCGACGAGGAAACGAAACGCACGTCGAGTTGCGGCCAGAGGTTCTGGGAGCAGAACTCCATATGCGTCATCACCTCACCGGCCATTGCGGTCGTGGTGGTCAGGAAGAAGTGATTCGGCGACAGATGGCTCGTCGTGCCGTCGTCGAACACGATGCCGTCTTCGCGAAGCATCAGTCCGTAACGCGCCTTGCCGATCGGCAGCTTCAGGAAGGCATTGGAATAGAGCCGATTGAGAAATTCGGCGGCATCCTTGCCGAAGATTTCGATCTTCCCGAGTGTCGAGACATCGCAGAGGCCGACATTGCTGCGGACATTCAGCACCTCCCGGTCGACGCTGTCGCGCCAGGTCTTTTCGCCGGCGCGCGCAAACCACGAGGAGCGGTACCACAGGCCGGATTCGACAAAGACAGCGCCGTTCTTCTTCGCCCAGCCATGCAGCGGCGATTCCCGCACCGGATGCGCATGCTTGCCGCGCGACGTGCCCGCCAGGGCACCGAAGGAGACAGGCGTGTAGAAAGGCCTGAATGTCGTCGTTCCCACAGCGGCCGGGCTGACCCCACGCATGCCGGCGATGATCCCGGCGGCGTTGACATTGCCGAGCTTGCCCTGATCCGTCGCCATGCCGCTGGTCGTGTAGCGCTTGGCGTGCTCGGCATGGCCGAAGCCTTCGCGCAGCGCCAGACCCAGATCCTTGGTGTGCACGTCATTCTGGAAATCGACGAAGGCCTTGTCCTTGGCGCCCGGCATATGCCAGGTTGCCGCAAAGGACGGATCGTAATCGCCCTCGACCTCCGGCATCTCGGCCGCATGCGCCTTGCGGCCAAGGCTTTCGATCACCCGCCGCGCCTTTGCAGCGCCGTCGGCAAGGCAGCCCGAAACGCCGTCGATACCTGCCGCCGAACCGGCAATCTCCAGCTCGCCACCGACCGTCGGCGCCAAGAAGGCCTGCTTCTCTTCCGACCACACCGGCTTTGCGCCGCGCTGGCAGGCAAGATGGATGATCGGCGACCAGCCGCCGGAGATGGCCAGCGCATCGCAGGCGATCAGCTCGTCCAGGCCACCGCGATCGGCGATGATGCCGCTGATGCGATATTTGCCCTTCGTCGCCTGCACGGTGCCGCCATGGATGACCCGAACGCCCTGCGGCGCTGCATCCGACGCATCACTGCGCGTATCGATAATGGCCGATATCTCGACACCTTCGGCGGCCAGATCCTGCGCCGTGCGATAGCCGGAGCCGCCATTGGTGAACACCGCCACCTTCTGGCCGGCCACAACACCATAGCGATTGAGATAGCTGCGCATCGCGCCCGCTATCATCACGCCTGGCTTGTCATTACCACCGAACACCAAGGGCCGTTCTTCCGCGCCGGTCGCAAGGATGGCACGCTTGGCCGCGATGCGCCAAAGACGCTCCACCGGCAGGTCGGGCGACGGCATTGCCACATGCTTCTGCACTTTTTCGACCGCGCCGAAGACATTGTCGTCGTACCAGCCAACCACCGTGGTGCGCGGCATTAAGGTGACATTCTCGAAGCTTTGAAGCTCCTCGAGCGCGGTATGCAAGAAGGCAGCGGCGGAAACGCCGCCGATCGACAGCCGTTCGGATAGCAGCGATCCGCCCAGACGAAATCCCTCATCGGCAACGACGACACGCAGACCGGCACGCGCCGCAGTCATCGCCGCCATCAACCCGGCCGGGCCGGAGCCGATCACCAGCAGGTCGCAATGCGCCCAGGCTTTCTCGTAACGATCCGGATCGAGCTCCATCACCGCCTTGCCGAGACCGGCGGCGCGGCGGATCAGCGGCTCATAGACCTTCTCCCAGAAGGCTGCCGGCCACATGAAGGTCTTGTAGTAGAAGCCGGCGCCGAGGAAGGGCGACAGCAGCCCATTGATCGAGGCGACATCATATTTCAGCGACGGCCAGCGATTCTGGCTGACGGCCGTCATGCCCTGATAGAGTTCGGCAACGGTCGCCCGCGTGTTCGGTTCAGTACGCCCATCCTTACCGATCGTCACCAGCGCGTTCGGTTCGGCCGAGCCCGCTGTCAGAATGCCGCGCGGCCGATGATATTTGAAACTGCGACCGACGAGCAGCTGGTCGTTGGCAAGAAGGGCGGCGGCGAGCGTATCGCCCTCCAAACCCTTCATATCCTTGCCGTCGAACTTGAACGAAAGCGGCCGGCTGCGATTGACGAGGCCGCCAGCGGCGAGACGATAGGCGGTCATTGCGCCGCCTCCCGCGCCTTGTCGGCCGCATCGGTGACGGAGAAAACCTCGTGGGTGACATTGCTGCGCTCGACGATCAGCCAGCGGCGGCAACCAGCCGCATGGTGCCAATCCTCGAGAATGCGCCCACGCTCATTGTCGCGAATATAGACATAGCGATGCCAGTCCTCATCCGGCGCGGACGGTGCCGGACGGACGACCGAGGCACCGCGAATGGTGAACTCCTCTTTCGGGCGCGCGCCGCAATGCGGGCAGTTGATCAAGCTTGCCATTGGTTTCGTGCCCTCAATGCAGATTCGGCTGCGGACCCTTGCCGCTTTCGTCGATCACAAAACCGCGCTCGAAGCGATCGAGACGCATGAAGCGGCTGACCTCGTGGCTCTCGCCCTTGGCGATCAGGTGCGCAAAGCAGAAACCAGAGGCCGGCGTCGCTTTGAAGCCGCCATAGTTCCAGCCGCAGTTCAGATAGAGATTGTCGATATGGGTGCGGTCGATGATCGGGGAGCCGTCCATGCTCATATCCATCACCCCGCCCCAAGTGCGCAGCACGCGAACGCGCGACAGGCCGGGGATCAGCGACACTCCCTCCTCCATCGTGTGCTCGACGGTGGCCAGATTGCCGCGCTGGGCATAGGAGCTGTAGTAATCGATATCGGCGCCGAAGACCAAACCGCCCTTGTCCGACTGCGATATATAGAAATGTCCGGCGCTATAGGTGATGACGTGGTCGATCACCGGCTTCAGCCCTTCCGAGACAAAAGCCTGCAGCACATGGGTTTCGATCGGCAGCTCCAGATCCGCCATTTGGCCGAGGATCGAGGTGTGGCCGGCCGCC
>NZ_AJVM01000003.1:0-25105 GCF_000281735.1 Rhizobium sp. AP16
GCCCCGTCACTCGCGCCATTTCAAAGAATGAATTCCGGGCTTTTGCCGGGCCGTAAGGTCAAACAATGCGCGGGTGTAGCTCAGTCGGTTAGAGTGCCGGCCTGTCACGCCGGAGGTCGCGGGTTCGAGCCCCGTCACTCGCGCCATTTCGCTTCAAGTAACTACAATCAATCATCTATTTGCTGCGAGTGCGAAAGGCCCTTTTAGCCTTTGTGCCGATTTGTCGCGATATCGTTGCAACACATTGATAAGTCCGCTTCGCTAGTGCTTGAAGCGAGACATTCAAAAGGCTTGCGCCCGCGCTCCGGCTGCGCTAACCACGGCTTTGTTGCAACGCTCTTTCGCTTGGCTTGGGCATTTGCTCAAAGGCGCCGCCCCGGCGCTCATGGCAGGCAGGGATGGACATGATGACTGGACTGCTCAGTTCCTATATTCCGATAGCGATTTTCATTGGTATTGCCGTAGTGATCGGCCTGGCGTTGTTGATCACGCCGTTTGCCGTTGCTTTCAAGGCGCCCGATTCGGAAAAGCTCTCGGCCTATGAGTGCGGCTTTAACGCATTCGATGACGCCCGTATGAAGTTCGATATCCGGTTCTACCTGGTGTCGATCCTCTTCATCATCTTTGACCTGGAAGTCGCCTTCCTCTTTCCCTGGGCCGTATCCTTCAGTGCGATCGGCTGGCTCGGGTTCTGGTCGATGATGGTGTTCCTCGCGGTGCTGACCATCGGCTTTATTTATGAATGGAAAAAGGGAGCCCTGGAATGGGAGTAGCCCAAAGCAACACAACGCTCGTTGCGCCGCAGCCGAAGGGGATCATCGATCCCGCAACCGGTAAACCGGTTGGCAGCAACGATCCGTTCTTCGGCGAGATCAACAACGAGCTCGCCGACAAGGGTTTCCTGGTCACCTCGACCGATGAGCTGATCAATTGGGCTCGTACCGGTTCGCTGATGTGGATGACCTTCGGTCTTGCATGCTGCGCCGTCGAAATGATGCAGGTTTCCATGCCGCGTTACGACGTCGAGCGTTTCGGTTTCGCGCCGCGCGCCTCGCCGCGCCAGTCGGACGTCATGATCGTTGCCGGCACGCTGACCAATAAGATGGCTCCGGCGCTGCGCAAGGTCTATGACCAGATGCCGGAACCGCGTTACGTCATCTCGATGGGCTCCTGCGCCAATGGCGGCGGCTACTATCACTATTCCTATTCGGTTGTGCGCGGCTGCGACCGCATCGTGCCGATCGATATCTATATACCGGGCTGTCCTCCCACGGCGGAGGCGCTGCTTTACGGCGTGCTTCTGCTGCAGAAGAAAATCCGGCGCACCGGCACGATCGAACGGTAAGGCAGGGGACAAGGTATTATGAGTGAAGCCCTGAACGAGCTCGCCACCTATCTCACGGAAGTTCGTGGCGCCCTGATTTCGTCCAGCGAGATCAAGTATGGCGAGCTGAACGTGACGACGACGGCCGAAAACGTTATCGCACTGCTGACGTTCCTGCGTGATGATGCCAAGTGCGGCTTCGTCAACATGACGGATATTTGCGGCGTCGACTGGCCTCAGCGCCCCGATCGTTTCGATGTTGTCTATCATCTGCTGTCGCCGAAGAAGAACCTGCGTATCCGCATCAAGGTTCCGGTCGCTGAAGATCAGCCTGTTCCGTCGGCCTGCGGCATCTATCCGGGCGCCGACTGGTTCGAGCGCGAAACCTGGGACATGTACGGTGTTCTCTTCACCGGCCATCCGGATCTGCGCCGCATCCTGACCGACTATGGTTTTGAAGGCCACCCGCTGCGCAAGGATTTCCCGACCACCGGCTTCGTTGAAGTTCGTTACGATGACGCTGCCAAGCGCGTCGTCTACGAGCCGGTCGAGCTGAAGCAGGAATTCCGTAACTTCGATTTCTTGTCTCCCTGGGAAGGCACGGACTACGTGCTGCCGGGCGATGAGAAAGCAAAGGCATAATTTGATGGTGTGTGGCGGGCTTTCAGCCTGCCATTCTCTAGAATACCTGAAAACGCGAGCCCGTCGCCATGACAGAACATAACGTCCGCAACTTCAACATCAATTTCGGTCCGCAGCATCCGGCTGCGCACGGCGTTTTGCGTCTTGTCCTCGAGCTGGACGGCGAAATTGTGGAACGCGTCGATCCGCATATCGGCCTGCTGCATCGCGGCACGGAAAAGCTGATCGAGACCAAGACCTATCTGCAGGCCGTTCCTTACTTCGATCGCCTCGACTATGTGGCGCCGATGAATCAGGAACATGCCTATGCGCTGTCCGTCGAAAAGCTGCTCGGCATCGAAATCCCGATCCGTGGTCAGCTGATCCGCGTGCTCTACTCGGAAATCGGCCGTATCCTTTCGCATCTCTTGAACGTCACGACGCAGGCCATGGACGTCGGTGCGCTGACGCCACCGCTCTGGGGCTTTGAAGAGCGCGAAAAGCTGATGGTGTTCTATGAACGCGCCTCGGGCTCGCGCATGCATGCTGCCTACATTCGTCCGGGCGGCGTTCACCAGGATCTGCCGGAAAAGCTGGTCCAGGATATCGGCGATTGGTGCGATCCCTTCCTGAAGGCACTCGACGATATCGACGACCTTCTGACCGGAAACCGCATTTTCAAGCAGCGCAACGTCGACATCGGCGTCGTCTCGCTGGAAGACTGTTGGGCCTGGGGCTTCTCTGGCGTCATGGTTCGCGGCTCGGGTGCCGCCTGGGACCTGCGCCGCTCGCAGCCCTATGAGTGCTATTCGGATCTGGAATTCGACATTCCGATCGGCAAGAACGGCGACTGCTACGACCGGTATCTGATCCGTATGATCGAGATGCGCGAATCCGTCCGTATCATGAAGCAGTGCGTCAACCGTCTGCTCGGCGATGCCAAGACCGGTCCGGTTTCTTCGCTCGATGGTAAGGTCGTACCGCCGAAGCGTGGCGAGATGAAGCGTTCGATGGAAGCGCTGATCCACCACTTCAAGCTCTACACCGAAGGTTATCACGTCCCGGCTGGCGAGGTTTATTGCGCCGTCGAAGCGCCGAAGGGCGAGTTCGGCGTCTACCTCGTCTCCGACGGTTCGAACAAGCCGTATCGCTGCAAGATCCGCGCCCCGGGCTACGCGCATCTGCAGGCCATGGATTTCATGTGCCGCGGCCATCAGCTTGCCGACGTCGCGGCCGTACTCGGTTCGCTCGACATCGTGTTCGGTGAGGTGGATCGCTGATGCAGCAATGGCTGGTCATCGCTGCTGTGCTGCTTGTTGCTTCGGGCGCTTCCGCCCAGCAAGTCGGCAAGACGCAGACGTTGCCCAGCATCTCTCTGCAAGGTTCGAATGCCAAAAGCCCGAATGTTGCAAAGGGTGACAATGCAATCCCGCCAGGCACGGAATCGACCATGGCCGATCTCGTGTCACGCGGTTATGAAATCAAGGCCGCTGTGCCGAACGGCGGAAAGTTTGTTGTGTTTATGCAAAAAGACCAGTCGGCCTATGCCTGCGAATTCCTGTCTCTGACGGATACGCGGTGTGGGTCCATAAACTGAGATAAGGCGTGAAAGATGTCCGTTCGTCGACTAGCCGAAGATCAATTCCAGCCAGCAGCCTTCGCCTTCAACAAGGAGAACGCGGTCTGGGCGGAAAAGACGATCAAGAAATATCCAGAGGGCCGCCAGCAATCCGCGATCATCCCGCTGATGATGCGCGCGCAGGAGCAGGAAGGCTGGGTCACCAGGGCGGCTATCGAGACGATCGCCGATATGCTGGATATGGCCCACATCCGTGCGCTTGAAGTCGCGACCTTCTACACGCAGTTCCAGCTCAACCCGGTCGGCACCAAGGCGCATATCCAGGTTTGCGGCACGACGCCCTGCATGTTGCGCGGCGCCGAAGGGCTGGTGAAGGTCTGCAAGAGCAAGATCAATGGCCACGCCTTCGAACGCAATGCCGACGGCACGCTCTCCTGGGAAGAGGTCGAATGTCAGGGCGCCTGCGTCAATGCACCGATGGTCGTGATCGGCAAGGATACCTATGAGGATCTGACGCCGGAACGTCTCGAAGAGATCATCGATGCATTCTCAGCAGGCGAGGGCAGCAAAGTTCCGACCGGTCCGCAGATCGACCGCGTCTTCTCCGCGCCGGAAGGTGGCCTGACGTCGCTGACGACGGAGGCCCCGAAGGCAAAGAGCGCGAGCGGCAAGGCTTCCGCCAAGGTCGATGCAGCTCCGGTTCCGCCATCCGAAGCGGCTCGCCCAAAGAGCACCGACGCTGAAACCAACGCAGCGCTGAAGACACCGGCGACCGCGCCGGCAGCCGCCGCCAAGAATGTCAAGGCAGCCGAAGCGCAGCCGCTCTCAGGAACTGCCGCCGCCGAGCCTGTCAAGGCGCCGGCCAGCAAGGCCGAAAGCGCGCAGAAGCCGGCATTGACCGACAAGAACCGTCCGGCCGGCATCGAGAAGCCCGCGACCCCGGACGACTTGAAGCTGATTTCCGGCGTCGGTCCCAAGATCGAAGCCATCCTGCATGAATTGGGTATTTTCACCTTCGCGCAGGTCGCAAAGTGGAAGAAGGCCGAACGCGAATGGGTCGACGGCTATCTGAATTTCAAGGGCCGCATCGAGCGCGACGACTGGATCAATCAGGCCAAGGCACTCGCTAAGGGTGGCGAAGCGGAATATATCAAGGTCTTCGGCAAGAAGCCGCGGTAAGAGGTGAAGCATGTTACAAGATCAAGATCGCATCTTTACCAATATCTACGGCCACAAGGACAAGTCCCTGAAGGGCGCAATGTCGCGCGGCCATTGGGACGGCACCAAGCAGATCCTCGAAAAGGGTCGTGACTGGATCATCAACGAGATGAAGGCCTCCGGTCTTCGCGGTCGTGGCGGCGCAGGCTTCCCGACCGGCCTCAAGTGGTCCTTCATGCCGAAGGAAAACGACGGCCGTCCGCACTACCTCGTCGTCAATGCCGACGAGTCGGAGCCTGGCACCTGCAAGGACCGCGACATCATGCGCCATGATCCGCATACGCTGATCGAAGGCTGCGTCATCGCCGGTTTCGCCATGGGTGCCAACACCGCTTACATCTACGTTCGCGGCGAATATATGCGTGAGCGTGAAGCGCTGCAGGCGGCGATCGACGAATGCTACGATGCCGGACTTCTCGGCAAAAACAATAAGTTGGGCTGGGATTATGATGTTTACGTTCATCATGGCGCCGGCGCTTACATCTGCGGCGAGGAAACTGCGCTGCTCGAAAGCCTGGAAGGCAAGAAGGGCCAGCCGCGCCTGAAGCCGCCATTCCCGGCCAATATGGGTCTCTACGGCTGCCCGACCACCGTCAACAACGTCGAGTCGATCGCCGTTGCCCCGACGATCCTGCGTCGCGGCGCCGGTTGGTTCTCCTCCTTCGGTCGTCCGAACAATGTCGGCACGAAGCTGTTCATGCTCTCCGGCCACGTCAATCGTCCGTGCACGGTCGAAGAAACGATGGGCATCACCTTCCGCGAACTGGTCGACAAGCATGCCGGCGGTATTCGCGGCGGTTGGGACAATCTGCTTGCCGTCATTCCCGGCGGCGCGTCGTGCCCGATCGTTCCGGCGGCCGACATCATCGATTGCCCGATGGATTTCGACGGCCTGCGCGAAGTCAAGTCGTCCTTCGGTACGGCGGCGGCCATCGTCATGGACAAGTCCACCGACGTCATCAAGGCGATCGCCCGCATCTCGGCCTTCTTCAAGCATGAAAGCTGCGGCCAGTGCACGCCGTGCCGTGAAGGCACCGGCTGGATGTGGCGCGTGCTGGAACGTATGGCCAAGGGCAATGCGCAGAAGCGCGAGATCGACATGCTGTTCCAGGTGACGAAGCAGATTGAAGGCCATACCATCTGTGCGCTCGGCGATGCCGCCGCATGGCCGGTACAGGGTCTGATCCGCAACTTCCGCCCGGAAATCGAAAAGCGCATCGACCAGTACACGGCCAATGCGACGAGTCACGGCGCAGTGCTGGAAGCAGCCGAGTAAGGATGACGATGGCGAAGACCTCAGATACCAGGCAAGACAGCGGAGCGGCCGATGCATCGGCTGATCTCGGCCGTATTGCTGCGGATATGCTGCGGAACGCGCCGGTCATGCCGATCCATCCGTTGATGGCCCATCCGGCGGCAGCATTCGCCGCGGCTGCTGCCATCGGTTTCGGTTTCACGTCGCAGATCGCCGGAGCGTTCTTCGGTGCGCTGCAGGGCGCGGTCGAAGCGACGAACAGGCAATCTGTTGTGCCGGATGAAGAAAAGCCGGTGGCGAAGAAGGACGGGGCAGGGGAAGCGAAGCCGGTCAGGGCGTCGCCCGTTGCCAAGCCCACCGTTGCAAAGCAGGCAGCGGTGAAGAAGGTCGAGCCAAAGCCGGCCGCGGTGAAAACTGCGCCAGCAAAGGTGTCGGCGAAGGCCAAAGCCAAGATTGCCGTTGAGGCGCCGGTTGCGGCTAAGCCAGCGGCGGCTCCAGTGCGCAGCCGCAAGGCTGCCGTGAAGACGGATGACCTGAAGCGGATTTCGGGCATTGGTCCGAAGCTTGAGCAGGTTCTGAACGGGCGCGGCATTCTGCGCGTTGCCGATATCGCCGCCTGGAGCGACGCGGATATCGATCGGATCGATGCGGCTCTCGGTTTCGACGGCCGTATTCGCCGTGACGATTGGGTCGGCCAGGCAAAGGCGCTCCAGCCGAAAGGCCGGGCTTGAGAGTTTTCCACGGCTGATCCAGCCTGGGAGCGAGAATGAGCGGTGGACATGGTGCGAGCGCGGCTCGTGATCGTGTCGCCGGAATGCGGATCTTGTGGGGGACAAGGTTCGGCAAAGGTGATTGTGAGCAAGACTGGTGCCACGCGGCTCAAATGCCGTGCCGGTGGCGAGTAGGTGTTGCGGTCATGAAATTGTCTGTGGCCAGGTTCGGCGGCAGACGTGACATAGGACTGAGTGGACGATGGCAAAACTGAAGATTGACGGCAAAGAGATCGAAGTCCCGGATCACTACACGCTTATCCAGGCGTGCGAGGAAGCCGGCGCCGAAGTCCCGCGCTTCTGCTTCCATGAACGACTGTCAGTGGCCGGCAATTGCCGCATGTGCCTCGTCGAAGTGAAGGGTGGCCCGCCGAAGCCGCAGGCTTCCTGCGCCATGGGCGTGCGCGATATCCGCGGCGGCCCGAACGGCGAGCTTCCGGAAGTCTTCACCAACACGCCGATGGTCAAGAAGGCCCGCGAAGGCGTGATGGAATTCCTGCTGATCAACCATCCGCTGGATTGCCCAATCTGCGATCAGGGTGGCGAATGCGACCTGCAGGACCAGGCCATGGCTTTCGGTATCGACTCGTCGCGCTATCAGGAAGATAAGCGCGCCGTCGAAGACAAGTATATCGGCCCGCTCGTCAGCACCGTGATGAACCGCTGCATCCACTGCACGCGCTGCGTCCGCTTCACGACGGAAGTCGCCGGCATTTCTGAACTCGGCCTGATCGGCCGTGGCGAAGACGCCGAAATCACCACCTATCTCGAGCAGGCGATGACCTCCGAGCTGCAGGGCAACGTTGTCGACCTTTGCCCGGTCGGCGCGCTGACCTCGAAGCCCTTCGCCTTCACGGCCCGTCCGTGGGAACTGAACAAGACTGAATCGGTCGACGTCATGGACGCACTCGGCTCGGCCATCCGCGTCGACACCCGCGGCCGCGAAGTCATGCGCGTGCTGCCGCGCGTCAACGAGCAGATCAATGAAGAATGGATCTCCGACAAGACCCGCTTCATCTGGGACGGTCTGAAGACGCAGCGCCTCGACAAGCCTTACGTCCGCAAGGACGGCCGCCTGCAGCCGGCGACCTGGGGCGATGCCTTCGCTGCCATAAAGTCTGCGGTCGTTGCTACGAGCGGCGACAAGATCGGCGCGATCGCTGGCGACCTCGCTTCCGTCGAGGAAATGTACGCTCTCTCCGAGCTGCTGAAATCGTTGGGATCGGAAAATCTCGACTGTCGCCAGGACGGGACGGCGCTTGATCCGTCGCTAGGCCGTGCAAGCTACATCTTCAATCCGAGCATCGAAGGCATCGAAGCCGCCGATGCCTTGTTGATCATCGGCGCCAATCCTCGCTTCGAGGCGGCGGTGATGAATTCGCGTATCCGTAAGCGCTGGCGTCGTGGCAAGTTCCCGATCGGTGTGATCGGCGAACATGGCGACCTGCGTTACCCCTACGACTATCTCGGCGCCGGTCCGGAGACGCTTGCCGATCTCGTCAGCGGCTCGCACAGCTTCGCCGACGTTCTGAAGACCGCGCAGAAGCCGATGATCATCATTGGCCAGGGCGCGCTCATCCGCGAAGACGGCGTCAAGGTGCTGGCGAATGCCGCCAAGCTCGCCGCCGCTGTCGGCGTGGTCAAGGATGACTGGAACGGCTTCGCAGTGCTGCACACCGCAGCATCCCGCGTCGGCGGCCTCGATCTCGGCTTCGTGCCGGGCGAAAAGGGCGTCAACGCTCAGGCAATGCTCTCTTCGATGGACGTTCTCTTCCTGCTCGGCGCCGACGAACTCGACTTCAGCCGCAAGGGCGCGAAGTTCACCGTCTACATCGGCTCGCATGGCGACAACGGCGCGCACAATGCCGACGTCATCCTGCCGGCTGCCACCTACACCGAAAAGTCGGGCACCTGGGTCAACACCGAAGGCCGCGTACAGGTCGGCAACCGTGCAGGCTTCGCCCCGGGCGATGCCCGCGAGGACTGGGCTGTCATCCGCGCTCTTTCCGACGTACTCGGCAAGAAGCTTCCCTTTGATTCGCTGAGAGAATTGCGCGTCAAGCTCTATGCCGCTTTCCCGCATTTCGCCGGTATTGACGAGATCGCCGAAGGCGATAGCGCTCAAATTGTCGCACTTGCGAAAAAAGCCGGCGCGATGGGCAAATCCGCGTTTGCTTCGCCGATCAAAGACTTCTATTTGACGAACCCGATAGCGCGTGCCTCGGCGGTTATGGCCGAGTGCTCCGCATTGGCCCGCAACAATTTCCAGGCTGCGGCAGAGTAAGGGCAGAGGACCATGGATTCATTCGTTTCGACCTATCTCTGGCCGGCGCTGATTATGATTGGTCAGTCCCTGCTGCTTCTGGTCTGCCTGCTGGTCTTCATCGCCTATATCCTTCTTGCCGACCGCAAGATCTGGGCGGCCGTTCAGCTGCGCCGCGGCCCGAACGTCGTCGGTCCCTTCGGCCTTTTCCAGTCCTTCGCCGACCTTTTGAAGTTCATGGTCAAGGAGCCGATCATTCCGGCCGGCGCCAACAAGGCAGTCTTCCTGCTGGCGCCGCTGGTTTCCGTGGTGCTGGCGCTCTCCACCTGGGCCGTTGTGCCGGTGGCGAACGGCTGGGTTATCGCCAACATCAATGTCGGCATTCTCTACATTCTGGCGATCTCGTCGCTCGAAGTGTACGGCATCATCATGGGCGGCTGGGCTTCGAACTCGAAGTATCCGTTCCTCGGCGCGCTGCGTTCGGCCGCGCAGATGGTGTCCTACGAAGTCTCGATCGGCCTCGTCATCGTCACCGTGCTGCTCTGCGTCGGTTCGCTCAACCTGACGGATATCGTCATGTCGCAGCAGACCGGCCTCGGCACCAAGCTCGGTCTGCCGGCCTCGTTCCTCGACTGGCACTGGCTGTCGCTGTTCCCGATGTTCATCGTGTTCTTCATTTCGGCTCTGGCTGAAACGAACCGTCCGCCCTTCGATCTTCCTGAAGCGGAATCGGAACTGGTTGCCGGCTTCATGGTCGAATACGGTTCCGCGCCGTACATGATGTTCATGCTCGGCGAATATGCCGCCGTCGTTCTGATGTGCTCGCTGACCACGATCCTTTTCCTCGGTGGCTGGTTGCCTCCGGTCGATATCTGGATCCTGAGCTGGGTTCCGGGCATCATCTGGTTCATGCTGAAGGCATGCTTCGTCTTCTTCATGTTCGCTATGGTCAAGGCTTTCGTGCCGCGCTACCGCTACGACCAGCTCATGCGTCTCGGCTGGAAGGTATTCCTGCCGCTGTCGCTCGCCATGGTCGTCATTGTTGCATTCGTGCTGAAGCTGACGGGATGGGCATGATGATGTCGATCCTCGCTTCAAGCAGATTTGGAGGTTGAAGATGGCCGGATTTTCCAACGCCGTCAGCTCGGTGTTCCTCAAGGAATTCGTCGGCGCATTCTTTCTGTCGATGCGTTACTTCTTCAAACAGAAGGCGACGATCAATTATCCCTTCGAAAAGGGACCGGTCAGCCCGCGCTTCCGTGGCGAACACGCCTTGCGCCGCTATCCGAACGGCGAAGAGCGCTGCATCGCCTGCAAGCTTTGCGAAGCGATCTGTCCTGCCCAGGCTATCACCATCGAAGCCGGGCCGCGCCGCAATGACGGCACCCGCCGCACGGTGCGTTACGACATCGATATGGTGAAGTGCATCTATTGCGGCTTCTGCCAGGAAGCCTGCCCGGTCGACGCCATCGTCGAAGGGCCGAACTTCGAATTCGCCACCGAAACCCGCGAAGAGCTTTATTTCGACAAGGCGCGGCTTCTGGAAAATGGTGACCGCTGGGAACGCGAAATCGCGCGCAACATCGCGATCGACTCGCCGTACCGCTAAGCGGAACTTTGAATATGCCGTGACGGGCGGCTGAGATAGTCGCCGTCGCGGTTGAATAGAGACCGGGGCTTTGTGCCGGACATGTGTCCGGCCAAGTCCCATCGGGCAGGGACACTCCCGGCTGCCCGGGGGAAGACGAAAAAGGCACCAACATGGGTCTGCAGGCTCTTTTTTTCTATATCTTCGCCTTTGTCGCGGTGGCGTCGGCGTTCATGGTTATCTCGGCGCGGAATCCGGTCCACTCGGTCCTGTTCCTCATCCTGGTCTTCTTTAATGCCGCTGGCCTCTTCCTCCTCCTGGGGGCGGAATTCCTGGCGATGATCCTGCTGGTCGTCTATGTCGGCGCGGTTGCGGTTCTCTTCCTCTTCGTCGTCATGATGCTCGACATCGACTTCTCGGAGCTGAGGGCTGGCATTCTGGAATATGCCCCGATCGGCGCGCTGATCGGCATCATCCTTGCCGCCGAGTTGATCGTCGTCGTCGGTGGCAGCGTGATTTCGCCCGAGATCGCCAGGTCGGTCGCCATGCCGATCCCGGCTTTGACGGAGCGGACGAACACCGCCGCGCTCGGCGACGTGCTCTATACCAACTACGTTTATTTCTTCGAGATCGCCGGCCTTGTGCTGCTGGTCGCGATGATCGGCGCCATCGTTCTGACGCTGAGACATCGCACGCACATCAAGCGCCAGAATATTTCCCAACAGGTCGCCCGCACGCCCGCGACCGCCGTCGAGGTGGTCAAGGTCAAGCCGGGGCAGGGCGTCTGAGGCGAGGCACGAGGGTCAAAGGAACAAGAACATGGTCATCGGACTTTCCCACTACCTCACGGTCAGCGCCATCCTTTTCGTGCTCGGCGTCTTCGGTATCTTCCTGAACCGCAAGAACGTGATCATCATTCTGATGTCGGTCGAGCTCATCCTGCTCGCGGTCAACATCAACATGGTCGCCTTCTCGTCGTTCCTCAACGACATCGTCGGCCAGGTCTTCGCTCTGTTCATTCTGACCGTCGCTGCTGCCGAAGCGGCCATCGGTCTGGCAATTCTCGTCGTCTTCTACCGTAACCGCGGCTCCATCGCCGTCGAAGACGTCAACGTGATGAAGGGCTGATACAGCTATGTTCCTATATAAGGCTATCGTCTTTCTTCCCCTAATTGGCGCGATCATCGCCGGCCTGTTTGGCCGCGGCATCGGTGCCAAGGCGTCGGAATACGTCACTACCGGCTTGATGATCATTGCCGCGATCCTGTCCTGGGTCGCCTTCTTTACCGTGGCGCTCGGCCACGTCGAAGGCCCGATCAAGGTCGACGTGCTGCGCTGGATCCAGTCCGGCGGCATCGACGTCGCCTGGTCGCTGCGCATCGATACGCTGACCTCGGTGATGCTGATCGTCGTGAACTCGGTTTCGACCCTCGTTCACGTCTATTCGATCGGGTACATGCACCACGATCCGCATCGTCCGCGCTTCTTCGCCTATCTCTCGCTCTTCACCTTCGCCATGCTGATGCTGGTGACCTCCGACAACCTCGCCCAGATGTTCTTCGGCTGGGAAGGCGTTGGTCTCGCCTCGTATCTGCTCATCGGCTTCTGGTTTAAGAAGCCGTCGGCGTCCGCGGCCGCGATGAAGGCCTTCATCGTCAACCGTGTCGGCGACTTCGGTTTCGTGCTCGGCATTGCCGGCGTCTTCGTGCTCTTCGGCTCGATCAACTTCGACGTCATCTTCGGCAATGCCCAGGCATTTGCCGCGGGGCAGGGCGGTCAGCCGGGCGATATCGTTCTGAACCTCTTCGGCATGCATCTTGATCGCGGCCATGCGCTGACTGGCGTCTGCCTGCTGCTCTTCATGGGCGCCATGGGTAAGTCGGCGCAGTTCCTGCTGCACACCTGGCTGCCGGACGCCATGGAAGGCCCGACACCGGTGTCGGCGCTCATTCATGCCGCGACCATGGTTACCGCCGGCGTCTTCCTCGTCGCCCGCATGTCGCCGATCTTCGAACTCTCGCCGGATGCGCTGACCGTCGTCACCATCATCGGCGCGATTACCGCCTTCTTCGCGGCAACCGTCGGTCTCGTGCAGAACGACATCAAGCGCGTCATCGCCTATTCGACCTGTTCGCAGCTCGGCTACATGTTCGTGGCGCTGGGCGTCGGCGCTTACGGCGCTGCTATCTTCCACCTGTTCACCCACGCCTTCTTTAAGGCTCTGCTCTTCCTTTGCGCCGGCTCGGTCATCCATGCCGTCGATGGCGAGCAGGACATGCGCTTCATGGGCGGCCTTCGTCCGCACATCCAGAAGACCTTCTGGATGATGGTCATCGGCACGCTGGCGATCACCGGCGTCGGCATTCCCCTGACGCATATCGGTTTTGCCGGGTTCCTCTCGAAGGACGCGATCATCCTCGCTGCCTTCTCCTCGCATAATCCGGCCGCTGGTTTTGCCTTCACGCTGCTGGTCATCGCCGCGATGTTCACCAGCTTCTATTCCTGGCGCCTGATTTTCATGACCTTCTTCGGCAAGCCCCGCGCTTCGCATGAGGTCATGCATCATGTCCATGAATCGCCGAACGTCATGCTGATCCCGCTCTACCTGCTGGCCATCGGCGCTGTCGCCGCCGGCATGTATTTCCACGCCGATTTCGTCGGTCATGAATATGAGGAGTTCTGGAAGCACGCGCTCTTCACGCTGCCGGACAACAAGATCCTCGAAGAGATGGAGCATGCACCGCATTGGGTTGAGCTCAGCCCGTTCATCGCGATGCTGCTTGGTCTCGTGACCGCCTGGTACATGTACATCAAGTCGCCGGAAACGCCGAAGGTGCTCGCAAAGCAGCATCGTGCGCTCTACGAGTTCCTTTTGAACAAGTGGTACTTCGACGAGCTCTATGACTTCCTCTTCGTCCGGTCGGCCAAGGCGCTCGGTCGCTTCCTCTGGAAGAAAGGTGACGTCGGGGTCATCGATACCTACGGTCCGAATGGTATTGCGGCCCGCGTCTCTGATGTCACCAACCGCGTCGTTCGCCTGCAGACCGGTTACCTCTATCACTACGCCTTCGCGATGCTGCTCGGTATTGCAGCCCTCGTTACCTGGATGATGCTCGGGAGTTCCCTCTGATGACCGATTGGCCTATTCTTTCAACGGTCACGTTCTTGCCGCTGGTCGGCGTTCTCATCCTGCTGTTCATGCGGGATGACGGACCCAATGGCCGCCGCAATATCCTGAACGTCTCGCTGCTGACGACGGTCTTCACCTTTATCGTTTCGCTGTTCATCTGGATCGGTTTCGATAACGCCAATCCGGGCTTCCAGATGATCGAGAAGCATGGCTGGCTCGGCACCGGCATCAGCTATCACTTGGGCGTCGACGGCATCTCCATGCTGTTCGTCATCCTGTCGACCTTCCTGATGCCCTTCTGCGTGCTGGCAAGCTGGCTCTCGGTCGAGAAGCGCCTGAAGGACTACATGATCGCCTTCCTCGTCCTTGAGACGATGATGATCGGCGTCTTCGTGTCGCTGGATATCGTGCTGTTCTACGTCTTCTTCGAAGCTGGCCTCATCCCGATGTTCCTGATCATCGGTGTCTGGGGCGGCAAGGACCGCGTCTACGCCAGCTACAAGTTCTTCCTCTATACGCTGCTCGGCTCGGTTCTGATGCTGCTCGCCATCATGGCGATGTACTGGCAGGCCGGTACGACGGATATCCCGGCGCTGCTTGCCTACAAGTTTCCGCCGCATATGCAGACATGGCTATGGCTTGCCTTCTTCGCCTCCTTCGCGGTGAAGATGCCGATGTGGCCGGTCCATACCTGGCTTCCCGACGCGCACGTCCAGGCGCCGACGGCGGGCTCGGTCATCCTGGCCGGCATTCTTCTGAAGCTCGGCGGCTACGGTCTCATCCGCTTCTCGCTCGGCATGTTCCCGAACGCGTCGGAATATTTCGCACCGCTCGTCTTTGCGATGTCGGTCATCGCCATCATCTACACCTCGCTGGTGGCGCTGATGCAGGAAGACATCAAGAAGCTGATCGCCTACTCCTCGGTCGCGCACATGGGCTATGTCACCATGGGCATCTTCGCGGCCAACCAGCAGGGCGTGCAGGGCGCGATCTTCCAGATGCTGTCGCATGGCATCGTCTCGGGCGCTCTCTTCCTCTGCGTCGGCGTGATCTATGACCGTACCCATACCCGAGAAATCGCAGCCTATGGCGGCCTGGTCAACAACATGCCGAAATACGCGGTCGCGATGATGGTCTTCACCATGGCCAATGTCGGTCTGCCCGGCACCTCCGGCTTCATCGGTGAATTCCTGACCCTGATCGGCGTCTTCCGCGTCAATACCTGGGTTGCGCTGTTTGCCGCTACCGGTGTCATCCTTTCGGCCGCTTACGCGCTTTGGCTTTACCGCCGCGTCATCTTCGGCGCGCTGGAAAAGGAAAACCTGAAGAAGCTGCTGGATCTGTCGCCGCGCGAACAGCTGATCCTCTATCCGCTGATCGCGTTGACGATCCTCTTCGGCGTCTATCCGGCTCCGATCTTCGATGCGACGGCCGCTTCGGTGGATCTGCTTGTGAACAACTACACCGCAGCCCTGCACGCCGCGCAGAATGTTGCGCTGTCGATGAATTGATGACGGGACTTATTCGACATGACTGCTGACACAATTCTTGCAAGCCTGCATCTTTCCATCCCGGAGCTCATCCTCGCGGTCGGTGCGCTTGTGCTGCTCATGATCGGCGTCTTCTCAGGCGAACGGTCCGGTCCCACGGTCACCGGTCTTGCCATCGCGGTTCTCGCGGTGGCCGGTCTCTGGATCATCTTTGTGCCGGGCGAAGGCTTGGCCTACGGCGGCGCCTATCTCGCCGACGGCTTCTCGCGCTTCATGAAGATCGTCGCGCTGGTCGGCTCGATCGTCGCCATGTTCATGAGCATGGGGCAGGCGCGCGAGCAGCAGCTCGATCGCTTTGAATTCCCGGTGCTCCTGTTGCTGGCGACCCTCGGCATCTTGCTGATGATCTCGGCGCATGACCTGATCTCGCTCTATCTGTCGCTGGAGCTGCAGTCGCTGGCGCTCTACGTCGTCGCTGCCATCAACCGCGACAGCCTGAAGTCGACGGAAGCGGGCCTGAAGTATTTCGTGCTCGGCGCGCTGTCCTCGGGCATGCTGCTTTACGGCATGTCGCTGGTCTACGGCTTCACCGGCCACACGACCTTCGATGCGATTGCGACCGCGCTCAGTGCCGAGACCCGTTCGCTCGGCCTGGTCTTCGGTCTGGTCTTCGTTCTCGCCGGCCTTGCATTCAAGATCTCCGCCGTGCCGTTCCACATGTGGACACCGGACGTCTATGAAGGCGCGCCGACACCGGTCACCGCTTTCTTCGCGGCTGCTCCGAAGGTTGCGGCCATGGCGATCCTCACCCGCATCGTGATCACCGCTTTTCATCCGGTGCTCGCCGACTGGCAGCAGATCATCGTCTTCATCTCGATCGCCTCGATGGTGCTCGGCGCCTTCGCGGCGATCGGGCAGCGCAACTTCAAGCGGCTGATGGCCTATTCCTCCATCGGTCACATGGGCTATGCGCTGGTCGGTCTTGCCGCCGGCAATCAGACCGGCGTCTCTGGTGTCATGCTCTATATGGTCATCTACATGGTCATGACCCTCGGCGTCTTCGCCATTATCATGGCGATGCGCCGCAAGGATGGACGTCAGGTTGAAAATGTCGACGATCTCGCCGGCCTTTCGACGACCAACCCGTTCATGGCGGTCGTGCTGACGGCGCTGATGTTCTCGCTGGCAGGCATCCCGCCGCTTGCAGGCTTCTTCGGGAAGTACTTCGTTTTCGTCGCGGCTATCCAGGCCCATCTCTATGCGCTTGCCATTATCGGCGTTCTCTCGTCGGTCGTCGGCGCCTACTACTATCTGCGCGTTATCAAGCTGATGTGGTTCGATGAAGCCAAGGACGAGTTCGTCCGTACGGACGGTTCGCTGCGTCTGGTCTTCGGCCTCTCGGGTCTCTTCGTCATCACCTACATCTTCTTTGGTGGTGCTATCGGTGGTGCTGCCGATCTTGCCGCCGCGACGCTGTTTTGATGGCGACTGACATGAACAGCCGGAAGTCGCTTGCCGACTTCCGGCATGATGCTCTCTCAGAGACTGCGTCCACCAATAGCGAATGCCTGGAGCGGGCGCGGGCCGGTGACGCCGGAAATCTCTGGGTGACGGCGGCCCGCCAGACCGGCGGTCGTGGACGCCGCGGGCGTCCCTGGGTGTCCGAACCCGGCAATCTCTACGCTTCTCTTCTTCTCATCGATCCAGCCCCCATGGACCGCCTCGGCTCTTTGCCTCTGGCTGTCGCCGTCGGTGTGCATCAGGCGGTGGGCGGCGTGCTGCCTCTGGCGGCGGAGCCCGTCGAGGTCAAGTGGCCGAACGACATCCTGATCGGTCGCAAGAAGACCTGCGGCATTCTGATCGAAGGCGAAGCGCTCCCCGACGGGCGCTACGCGCTGGTCATCGGCATTGGCATCAATGTGACCTTTATGCCCGACAATCCGATGTATCCGGTCACCTGCCTGCGCGAGCAAGGCTCCACGGTGTCGCCGGAAGAACTGTTTGCACATCTCTACGCCTCCATGGCCGAGGCGTTGGCCGTCTGGAACAGCGGCAAGGGTGTTCGCGAGACAACGGCGCGCTGGCGCGAAGTTGCTTGCGGCATTGGTGAAAAGATCACAGTGAATCTGCCGGACCGTTCGATTTCCGGGCATTTTGCCGGAATTGATGATAATGGCTTGTTGATGCTCGACGCCGGCGGCGGCAAGGTTTTGCCGATCGCGGCGGGCGACGTTTTTTTCAGATCGTAGGTAAAAGATAGATATGGCGAAGCAAGACGAACTGGTGTTTCTGCCTCTCGGCGGCGTCGGCGAGATCGGCATGAACCTCGCCCTTTACGGCTATGGAACGCCGGAACATCGTCAGTGGATCATGGTCGATTGTGGCGTCACCTTTCCGGGGCCGGATCTGCCGGGCGTCGATCTCGTGCTCCCCGACATCCGTTTCCTCGCCAAGGAACGCAAGAACCTCAAGGGCATCATCATCACGCACGCCCATGAGGATCATTACGGCGCTCTGAGCGATCTCTGGCCGGGCCTGAACGTCCCCGTCTATGCCTCGGGCTTTACCGCCGGCCTGCTGGAAGCCAAGCGCGATTACGAAAAGACCATGGGCCAAATCCCGATCACTCCGTTCAAGGCTGGTGACCGCATCAATGTCGGCCCCTTCAGCATCGAAGGCGTCGCCGTCAATCACTCCATTCCCGAGCCGATGTCGCTGATGATCCGCACGCCGGTCGGCAATGTCATCCATACCGGTGACTGGAAAATCGACCACGAGCCGTCGCTTGGGCCGCTCACCGACGAGGCGCGCTTCCGCCAGCTTGGCGACGAGGGCGTGCTGGCGCTGATGTGCGATTCCACCAACGCTCTGCGTGATGGTGTATCGCCCTCGGAAAAGGATGTTTCCGCAAGCCTGCGCAAGATCATCGAGAATGCCGAGGGCAGGGTGGCGATCACCACCTTCTCCTCGAATGTCGGCCGCATTCGCACCATTGCCGAGGCAGCCGAGGCCGCGGGTCGCGAGATTTTGCTGCTCGGCAGTTCGCTGAAGCGCGTGGTCGATGTCTCCCGCGATATCGGCATCATGGAAGGCCTCAAGCCGTTCATTGCCGAGGACGAGTATGGCTATATCCCGCGCGACAAGGTCGTCATCATCCTGACGGGCAGCCAGGGCGAGCCCCGCGCCGCCCTTGCCAAGCTCTCACGCGATGAGATGCGCCACGTCGCGCTTGCCGCCGGCGATATCGTCGTTTTCTCCTCGCGCGCCATCCCCGGCAACGAGAAGGCGATCCAGGATATCAAGAACGGTCTCACCGAGCAGGGCGTGCATGTGGTGACGGACGCCGAAGCACTGGTCCACGTCTCCGGCCACCCCCGTCGCAACGAGTTGCAGAAGATGTACGAATGGACGCGGCCGAAAGTCGTCGTGCCGGTGCATGGCGAGCCGACGCATCTCGCAGCGCATAAGGAATTGGCCGAGCAATCCGGCATCGCCATCGTGCCCAAGGTTCGCAATGGCGACATATTGCGGCTGGCGCCCGGTTCGGTCGAAGTGATCGGCCAGGCCCCGCATGGCCGCATCTTCAAGGACGGCATACTGATCGGTGATTTCGACGAGATGGGTATCGGCGAGCGCAAGAAGCTCTCCTATGTCGGTCATGTCGCCGTCAACGTCGTGCTCGATGCCCGTTACGACATCGTCGGCGATCCGGATATCGTCGCGATCGGCCTGCCGGCCTATGACGACGAGGGCGAGGAGATGGAAGATACGCTCTTCGACGCTGTCGTCAGCGCCATCGAGAGCATTCCGCGCGCTCGCCGCAAGGATATCGACATGCTGCAGGAAGCCGCGCGCCGCGCCGTGCGCGCTGCCGCCAATCATGGCTGGGGCAAGAAGCCTGTCGTGACCGTCTTCGTCACGCGCATGGCGGGTTGATCCACGGTTTCGATCCGATCAAGGAAGAGAGAACAGCCATGCTCGGACGCATCAATCATATTGCGATTGCGGTTCCTGATATTGCCGCCGCCGCCGCCATCTATCGCGAAACGCTGGACGCCAAGGTATCCGAGCCGCAATCCCTGCCGGAACATGGCGTCACCGTCGTTTTCGTCGAGCTGCCGAACAGCAAGGTCGAGCTCGTGGAGCCGCTTGGCGATGCCTCGCCGTTGTTGAAATTCCTTGCTAAGCATCCCACTGGCGGCATGCATCACATCTGCTACGAGGTGGAGAATATCCTTGCGGCGCGCGATCGGCTGATCGCAGGCGGCGCGCGGGTGCTGGGCGATGGCGAACCCATGATCGGCGCCCATGGCAAGCCGGTGCTCTTCCTGCATCCGAAGGACTTCTTCGGGACGCTCATCGAGCTTGAGCAAGTGTGACATTAGGGCGCTGGGCCGCGCTTTGAAACCTGGCGGCTTTGGCTCTATAAGCTGTTGTGGATGAGGAGGAGACGGGTCGATCTTGGCCTGTCTTGAGGGAGCATATGGCCCAGCAGATTTTCTCGACTTGCGCCGTCTATTTTGTTGTCTGGTGGATCACGCTGTTCGCCGTCCTGCCGTTTGGCCTGCGCACGCAAGCTGAGGACAATCATGTCATCCTCGGCACGATCGAAAGCGCGCCGACGAAATTCCGGGGTTTGCGGGTGGTGCTGATCACGACGCTGGTATCCGCCGTGATCTATGCGGCATGGTATGTCAGCGCGCATTATTTCGGCTTCGGTTTCAACTCCATGCCGCAGATCATTCCACATTATGACGACTAAGGCCCATGCCCGGAAATTTCCGGGATGCAGGACTGGAAATCCTATGTCATTGAATAGCCCGGAAACTGTCACACCTTCGTCATGTGACTGGGGCAAAGAGACTGCGCAACAAGGGGCGTCGCACCGTACCGGCTGACCGGCCCAAAGGGGCGCTTCAAAGCTTGGTTTTTGAGAAGATCCTGTGGCTGCTTGAAACGAGAAAGCAAAAAAAAACAAGGCGGTAAGCCTTGTTTTTAAGTATCGCGTGATCCTTATCCGTTGCCGGGGCAGCGACGAGCGCGCCTAAGATCTGATCCTCCCAAGACTTGACCGCGAAACGACAAGAATTTAGCCTTCCTGCCTCTTTTGTGAGCTAAAATTAGCTCAAAGAATGAGCTTTGTCATCTGTTTTTTTGCTTTTTTGTTACAGTCGCGCAGAATTTTTCTGTTGACAGTTTCTCGCCACAAATCCTTATAAACATGCATTTTTTCGAATTCGCGAAAATGGTTGATGGCGTCCGGTATTTGCGGGCGCGCGCCGGATTCGCGCCGCGCAAATGCGGGTTTCCTTCCTGCCCCGAAGCAGTTATGAACTGCCTCAAGCAGTCAATTTTTTAACGATTCCGCCGGACGCGGAACGTCAAACCATCTGGAATCAACCCATGCGCCTGTCTCGTTACTTCATGCCCATCCTGAAGGAAAATCCCAAGGAGGCGGAAATCGTTTCCCACCGGCTGATGCTGCGTGCCGGCATGATCCGCCAGCAGTCGCAAGGCATCTATTCCTGGCTGCCGTTGGGCAAGCGCGTTCTCGACAAGGTCAACAAGATCATCCGTGAGGAGCAGAACCGTTCCGGCGCCATCGAGCTGTCGATGCCGACTTTGCAGTCGGCTGAGCTCTGGCAGGAAAGCGGTCGTTACGACGCTTATGGCAAGGAGATGCTACGCATCAAGGACCGTCAGGACCGGCCCATGCTCTACGGTCCGACCAACGAGGAGATGATCACCGACATCTTCCGTTCCTCCGTCAAGTCCTACAAGGACCTGCCGCTGAACCTCTACCATATCCAGCTGAAGTTCCGCGACGAGATCCGTCCGCGCTTCGGCACGATGCGCTCGCGTGAGTTCATGATGAAGGATGCCTATTCCTTCGATCTGACGCAGGAAGGCGCCGTGATCGCCTACAACAAGATGTTCGCGGCCTATCTGCGCACCTTCGATCGTCTTGGTCTGAGGGCAATTCCGATGCGTGCCGACACCGGCCCCATCGGCGGCGAGCTCAGCCATGAGTTCATCATCCTCGCTGATACCGGCGAATCCGAAGTCTTCTGCCATAAGGATTTCGTCAATTTCGACATTCCATCGGAAGACACGAACTTTGATGACGTTGCCGGCCTGAAGGGCATCTTCGACAAATGGACGTCGCTTTATGCGGCAACCTCCGAAATGCACGACGAGGCGACCTTCAACGCTATCCCCGAAGGCGAGCGCCTGTCGGCCCGCGGCATCGAAGTCGGCCACATCTTCTATTTCGGCACGAAATATTCCGAGCCGATGGGTGCGAAAGTGCAGGGTCCGGATGGCAAGGAACACGCCGTCCACATGGGATCTTACGGTATCGGCCCGACACGCCTTGTTCCCGCCATCATCGAAGCATCGCATGACGAGAACGGAATCATCTGGCCGGCCTCGGTCGCGCCCTTTGATGTCGTCGTGATCAACATGAAGTCCGGCGACCAGGCCTGCGACGCCGCTTGCGAGACGATCTACGCGGCTCTGTCCAAGGCTGGCAAGGATGTCCTGTTCGACGATCGGGACGATCGTGCCGGAACGAAGTTCGCGACGGCCGATCTGATCGGCGTGCCCGTGCAGATCATCGTCGGGCCGCGTTCGATCGCGGGCGGCGAAGTGGAAGTCAAGGACCGCAAGACGGGCGCCCGCGAGACGATGACCGTCGAAGCGGCGATCAATAAACTGGCAGGCTGATACAGGAATAGGATGAGAAGCGAATGGCGGTAACCGCGGCAGCCGAGCAGCAGGAAAAGTCTTTCACGACTGGTCCGTCATCGCGTCCATTCTCCGGTTTCGAGCGGCTTGTCGCCTGGCGCTATCTGCGCTCCCGGCGCAAGGAAGCATCGATTTCGGTCATTGCCGGCTTCTCGCTGGTCGGCATCATGCTCGGCGTCGCGGCGCTGATCATCGTCATGGCCGTGATGAACGGTTTTCGCGCCGAGCTTTTCAAGCAGATTCTCGGCTTCAACGGCCATGTCATTGTCCAGCCAATCGATTCACCGCTGAATGACTATGCCTCGCTCGCTCAGAAATTTGCAGCCGTTCCCGGCGTCACCATGGCTTTGCCGTTGGTCGAGGGCGAGACGCTCGCCTCCGGTCGCGGCGGCTCCGGCACAGGCGCGCTTGTGCGCGGCATCCGCTCCGAGGACCTGACGAAGCTCAAGACGGTTTCGGACCATATCGTCGATGGCGACATGGTCGGCTTTGCCGCCGGCCAAGGCGTCATGGTGGGGTCGCGCCTGGCACGGCAACTCGGCCTCACGGTCGGCGACCAGATCACGCTGACCGCGCCCGACGGCGATGTCACGCCGTTCGGGGTCAATCCGCGCGTCAAGGCCTATAGTATTTCCGGCATCTTCGAAGTGGGCATGTCGGAATATGATTCCTCCGTGGTCTTCATGCCGCTCGAAGAGGCGCAGCTGTTTTTCAATGCCGAAGGGATCGTCGAGAAGATCGAGCTCTTCATCAGCAATCCCGATGATGTCGACCTCTTGAGGCCGAAGATCGAAGCGGCGGCGGGTCGTCAGATTTTTCTGACCGACTGGCGGCAGGTCAACGCCACCTTCTTCTCGGCGCTCCAGGTCGAACGCAACACCATGTTCATGATCCTGACGCTGATCGTCATCGTCGCAGCGCTCAATATCATCTCCGGCCTGATCATGCTGGTGAAGGATAAGGGAAGCGATATTGCCATCCTTCGCACCATGGGCGCGACATCGGGCGCGATCATGCGTATCTTCTTCATGACGGGCGCCGCGATCGGCGTTGTCGGCACTCTCGCCGGCGTCGCGCTTGGCGTTCTCGTCTGCCTCAACATTGAATCGATCCGCCAGTTCTTCTCCTGGATATCGGGCACGGTGATCTTCAATCCCGAGGTCTATTTCCTCAGCAAGCTGCCGGCCCAGATGAACCTGAGCGAGACCATCTCCGTGGTCGTGATGGCGCTGACGCTATCCTTCCTCGCCACGATCTTCCCGGCCTGGCGTGCCTCGCGGCTCGATCCGGTGCAGGCGCTACGGTACGAATAAGGAATTCCACATTTGATGAAACGCAACGTCGTTCTCCAGCTCTCGGGCGTGGAGCGTCATTACGGGCAGGGCGATACCCGGCTGTCGATCCTGAAGAGCGCTGATTTCGCCCTGCATAGCGGCGAGATCGTCGCCCTGGTCGCGCCGTCCGGGACAGGTAAGTCGACGCTCCTGCATGTCGCCGGCCTGCTGGAACATCCCGATGCCGGCGAGGTGACGATCAACGGCCATGCCTGTGAAGGACTGTCCGATGAAAAGCGCACGGCCGTTCGCCGCAGCGAAATCGGTTTCGTCTATCAGTTTCATCATTTGCTGCCGGAGTTTTCAGCGCTTGAAAATATCATGATGCCGCAGCTGATTTCCGGCCTCTCGCGGAAGGAGGCAAGCGTCCGCGCTGCCCAGCTTCTCGATTACATGCGTATCGGCCACCGTGCCGATCACCGCCCGGCAGAACTGTCCGGCGGCGAGCAGCAGCGCGTCGCCATCGCCCGCGCCGTTGCCAATGCGCCGCTGGTGCTGCTGGCCGACGAGCCGACCGGCAACCTCGACCCTGAAACCGCGCATTATGTCTTCGACGCGCTCGAAGCGCTGGTGCGGCAGTCGGGTCTTGCAGCGCTGATCGCCACGCACAATCACGACCTTGCGGCCCGCATGGATCGTCGCGTTACCATCAACGACGGCAAGGTCGTCGAGTTCTGATCGTCCGTCAGGGGACGATCAGCCCGCCGCGATAGTCCAGCTCGTAAGCCTTGCGCTCATTCACCAGGATGACTTCGTGGCCGATGAAGTGATCGCAGCCGCCGGTGCTGCGGTCGACATAGCGGCCGAGCGGATGGTCGAATTCGAAGCCGCCGAGAAAGCGCTTCTCATCGAGATAGAGCCG
The DNA here is from genome assembly GCF_000281735.1 of Rhizobium sp. AP16. Taxonomy (NCBI): domain Bacteria; kingdom Pseudomonadati; phylum Pseudomonadota; class Alphaproteobacteria; order Hyphomicrobiales; family Rhizobiaceae; genus Rhizobium; species Rhizobium sp. AP16. Next base: position 24,182 of record NZ_AJVM01000003.1, read on the forward strand.
CAGCAGCGACGCCTTGATGATCATCCCCGCCGTCGTGCCGTCGATCAGATCGGGCTCGACGATGCGTCCGAAATAATTCATCGCCCAGACCGGCTTATCATCGAGCCAGACAATTTCCTGTCCGGCGAAATCCGTCCCGCCGAAATAGCTGTCGAGGTAGCGCCAGCGGCCGCTGGCATAACCGATATCATGTGAACCGCTGCGGCAGGACGGCAGTCTTTCGCCATCGCCGACATAGGTTTCGGCCTTCGCGGTGACAATGAAATGATTCAGCTCGGCAGGATCCGGCACGGTTCTCTCCATTCATGGTGAGCGATCAACATGTCACGTGCACCACGATTTGTAAAGAACATATAGTGAACAAATAGGGTGTTGTTACTGGCTGACGCCGCAGCCTTTTTGGCCGAGATCGTCCTCCCAGTCCTCGATCTTGACGGTCTTGCCTTCGGTCTTGAGGTCTTTGCCGCCCTTCGTCGCCTTGCCGGTCAGGACATTGTAATCGCAGCTATAGCCGCCATCGGGGTTCAGCGTGTCGCGGTACACATAGGTGTATCCGGCAACGACGAAGGCGTTGTTGCGGAAGGCGAGCGTGAGCGTCTGCTCCCAGCGGTCGCGTCCGATGGCATCATTCTGCGAGGTGACGGCGAGCGAGCCGTTCGGGAGCGCCTTGATGGAGGGTTCCTGGCCAAAGATGCCGTCGGGCTCCGTACTGCCCCACACCTTGTTCGGTGCGGCCGCCGCAAGCCTCAGCAGGGAGTGTTCGCCGTCGCGCAGGTAGATGTAGATACCGATGGAACTGTCCGCCTGATCATCAGGCGCCGGCGCCACCAGCAAAGCGAGATCCGGTTTGCCGTCCTTGTTCCAGTCGCCGATTGCGGCATCGACGATACGCCCGGGCGCGACGGCGGTTTCGGCGGCGGCCGC
>NZ_AJVM01000004.1:0-105589 GCF_000281735.1 Rhizobium sp. AP16
CGGCTTGCCGCCGGGGAGCCACTTTTCGCGCGCCTGTCCGCCCTTCCAGGCCTTGGTGGTGAAGCCGAGAATCTCGACCTTGACACCGCAACGTTCCAGCGTGCGCGCCAGAATGTCGGCGCAGGAGGCCGCAACCGTGATCGGCCGGCCGCGCATCGAACCGGAATTGTCGATCAGCAGCGTCACAACCGTATCACGGAACTGCGTGTCGCGCTCCATCTTGAAGGACAGCGCCTGCATCGGATCGATGATCAGACGCGTCAGACGCGCCGGATCGAGATAGCCCTCTTCCAGGTCGAAGTCCCAGGAGCGGTTCTGCTGCGCCATCAGGCGACGCTGGAGGCGGTTGGCAAGCCGCCCGACCGCACCCTGCAGATGCGCAAGCTGCTTGTCGAGGAAGGCACGCAGGCGCTCGAGCTCGACCGTGTCGCAGAGTTCCTGCGCCGTCGTGGTCTCGTCGTATTCCTCGGTGAAGACGTGGTAGTCGACCTTTTCGTTGAAGTCGGCAAAGGGCGTGTTCGGACGGCGGGTTTCGCCCGGCGTTTCCGAATCCTCTTCACCCTCTTCGCTCATGTCGTCATCGGAGATTTCGGCGCCGTCCATCTCGCCGTCGTCCATCTGCTCGTCGGAGGCTTCGCTGTCCTCGGCCGGCGCGGAGTCGGAGCCATCGTCGCTCTCGACATCCTGGTCGTCCTGATCCTCGCCGCTCGGCTTGTCTTCCTCGGCAGACTCCTCGTCGGAATCCGGCTCCATTTCCTGGTCGCCGTATTCCTCGGCCATTTCCATGGCCGTCAGCATGCTGCGGACGGCGCGGGCAAAGCTTTGCTGGTCGTTGATGCTGGAGGTGAGATTGTCGAGTTCGCCGCCGGTCTTTTCTTCGATGAAGGACCGCCAGAGGTCGAGCACCTTGCCCGCACTTTCCGGAGGCTTCTGACCGGTCAGCTTCTCGCGCACAATCATCGCCATGGCTTCGCCGATCGGCGCATCTTCCTGCCGTTCGATGCCGGAGAAGTTCGCCTTGGCGTATTTTTCCGAATTCATCGAGTTGAGGTTGGAGGCCACGCCGCTCATGCGCAGGGCACCGATCGATTCGACCCGCGCCTGCTCGACCGCATCGAAGATCGAGCGGGCGTCGGCGCCTTGCGGCGCCATGACGGCATGCACGCGGGCATCATGGCAGGCAAGCCTGAGCGCCATCGAATCGCCGAGACCGCGCGTCACCGCCAGCTCATGCGCCGTCGGCCGCTTCGAAAGTTCCGGCAGGCGAATGCGTTCGCCCGTCATTCCCGGGCGCTCGTTGGCGAAGGCAACCTCGACCTCGGCATCGCCTGCGATCGAGCGCACGCAGCCGGTAATCGCCCGACGCAACGGCTCCATGTCCACCGGGGCGCCCGGCTTCGCTTTGGAATTGTCTCCGCGACCTGACATGACTTGTCGGTTCTTCCTTAGGCTTCGAGCACGATGTTGGCAGCACTTTCCTTCAGCTCGATGCCGAAGGCGCGCTGATAATGCTCGGCGACCAGCGGCCGCTCCAGCTCATCGCACTTGTTGAGGAAGGTCACGCGGAAGGCGAAGGCGACATCGCCGAAGATTTCCGCATTTTCCGCCCATGTGATGACCGTACGCGGGCTCATGACGGTCGACAGGTCGCCGTTCATGAAGGCAGCGCGGGTCAGATCAGCGACGCGAACCATCTTGGATACGGTGTCGCGGCCCTTCTCCGTGCGGAAGGACTTCACCTTGGCGAGCACGATGTTGACTTCGTTTTCGTGCGGCAGGTAGTTCAGCGTCGTGACGATCGACCAACGGTCCATCTGCGCCTGGTTGATCTGCTGCGTGCCGTGATAAAGGCCGGTCGTGTCGCCGAGGCCGATGGTGTTGGCGGTCGCGAACAGACGGAAGGCCGGGTGCGGACGGATAACGCGGCTCTGGTCGAGCAGCGTCAGGCGGCCGGAGGATTCCAGCACGCGCTGGATAACGAACATCACGTCCGGGCGGCCGGCGTCGTATTCGTCGAAGACGAGCGCGACATTGTGCTGGTAGGCCCAGGGCAGGATGCCGTCCTTGAATTCGGTGATCTGCAGCCCGTCCTTGACGACGATCGCGTCCTTGCCGACGAGGTCGATACGGCTGACATGGCTGTCGAGGTTGATACGCACGCAGGGCCAGTTGAGGCGGGCGGCGACCTGCTCGATATGCGAGGACTTGCCGGTGCCATGGTAGCCCGAGATCATCACGCGGCGGTTATGGGCAAAACCGGCGAGGATGGCGAGCGTCGTCTCGCGGTCGAACAGATAGTCGGTGTCGAGATCAGGCACATAGGCGCCGCCCTTGCTGTAGGCCGGAACGCGAATATCGGAATCGATGCCAAAGACGTCACGGACCGAAACGGTGGTGTCGGGAGTCTCGGAAATATCAAGGTCAATCTTGCTCATCATGTCTCCAAGGCGGGTGACTGTCACCCAGCCATATCAATCTCAGCCATTTGTATCATGACGCCGCAGTTTATTGCCCGCATCCGTCTGGTCGGAACATCGGCGATACTTCTCCGGGACTGAAGCGAAACCTCGACGCGATGAAATGATCGCTTGCGAGCATTCTTGAACAGAGTCCCGGACAAGAAACGCCGCGTCCGGAAAGTCGGCCGAGGTGCAGCCAGCCAATTGCGCACCCTGCCGCAGTTGCCTGCGGCTTCAACCGATTTGGACCATACCTGATTGAAGACGGAGAGCAAGGACAGGAATTAACAAAAACCGTTCTGTTTCAATAATTGATAAGCCTGGATGACCGCGCGGAAGCGCTCCTCCGAGCCACGGTCGCCGCCATTGGCATCCGGATGATGTTTTTTCACCAGTTCCTTGTAGCGACTCTTGATTTCCGTCGAGGTGGCGTTGGCGCCGAGACCCATCGTATCGAAGGCCTTTGCCTCCAGCGTCTTCAGCTTGCGCTGCTCCGGAAAGCGCGGCCCGCTGCCCCGGCCGTCGCCATCCTTGACGAAGCCGAAGGGATCGCGAACCCGGGTATAGGCACCGGAGCGGACTTCCGATTGCAGCGGGCTGTTCTTCGCCGCCTTGTTGACGCCGACGGTCCAGGTCGGACGATGGCCGGTGATCGCTTCCTTCTGGTAGCGCGCGATCTCGCCGTCCGAGAGGCCGGAGAAATAATTGTAGCCCTTGTTGTAGTCCTTGACGTGCTCGAAGCAGAACAAAAAGAACTGCCCTTCCGCATTGCGCCCGACCGGAGCGCGATGCGTACCCTTTTTGTCGCAGCCGTCCCACTGGCATGTCGGCGGCGCTTGTTCGGGCTCCGGCTCACGTCTGCGGCGGGTTCGAATGCGATCGAAATATTTTGAATCAAGTTTCATGACGCCCTAATTATGAGGCCTCGATTACCCCACAACAAGAATTGACAAATGGGAATGTTATAGGCTTTGTGGGAACCTTTTTCGCGAACGAGGACATGGCGGGAATATGGAAACGACGCTGCAATCCCGCATTGAAAAAAAGCTCACGGACGCCTTCGCGCCCGAGCGTCTTGCGGTCATCAACGAAAGCCACATGCATGCCGGCCACCAGCCCGACATGACCGGAACCGGCGAGACTCATATAAGAGTTCGAATCGTCTCCGCCAAATTCGCCGGTATGCCGCGCCTTGCCCGCCACAGGGCAATCAACGAGCTTTTGAAACCGGAACTGGATGCAGGGCTGCACGCGCTCGCCGTGGAACCGGCGGCGCCGGGCGAAGCGGTACGTTGGTAGAAAGCCTTATTCCGGCTTGTTCTCTTCCGTCTCGGCGGGGCGGATGCGCAGCTTGGTGATGCGGTTCTTTTCCCGCTTCATGACGATGAAGCGCTTGCCGTAGAAGGTGAAGGCCTGGCGCTCTTCGGGGATGGTCATTGATTCGTGGATGACCAGGCCGGCGATCGTCGTTGCCTCCTCGTCCGGCAGATGCCAGTCAAGCGCGCGGTTCAGGTCGCGGATCGGCACCACGCCATCGACGACGATCGAGCCGTCCGCCTCCTGGCGCACGCCCTGGATATCGAGATCGTGCTCATCGGCGATATCGCCGACGATCTCTTCCAGAATGTCTTCCAGCGTGACGATGCCCTGCACCTCGCCATATTCGTCGACGACGACGGCGAAATGCTGCTTGCGGCGCAGGAAGGCATTCAGCTGGTCTTCGAGATTGGTGCTGTCGGGCACGAACCAGGGCTTCTGGGCGATCTTGACGATATCCAGGTTCTCCGGCTCGGCATTGCGCTCGGCCAGCGCCCTCAGGAGATCCTTGGCGTGCACGACGCCGATGATGTTGTCGATCGTACCGCGCCAGAGCGGCATGCGCGTATAGGGGCTGTCGAGAATGGCGCGCACCACGACATCGGGCGGATCGTCGGCATTGATGGCACGCATCGCCGTGCGGTGGACCATGATATCGGAGAGTTCCAGCTCGCCGAGATCGAGCACGCCGCCCAGACGGTCGCGGTCAGCCTTGACCACCGACCCCTCGCGATGCAGCAGATCGACGGCGCCGCGCAGCTCCTCATGCGCCGACAGCATCGACACTTCCCTGGAGAGGTTGATGCCGAAGACGCCGAGAATCTGCCGGACGATGGCATTGACGAAACTCGATATCGGCCCGACGACGGCGACAAAGAGGCGCACGGTGCCGGCAACATTGAGCGCAAACCGATCCGGCGCCGAGATCGCCCAGCTTTTCGGCAGCACCTCCGCGAAAATGACGAGGATGATGGTCATGGCCAGCGTTGCCAGCGCCACGCCGGAATTGCCGAAGAGACCGAGAAATACGCTGGTCGCCAGCGACGACGCCAGAATATTGGCGAGGTTATTGCCGATCAGCAGCGCACCGATCAGGCGGTCGCGGCGTTCGATCAGCTTGCGCACGATCCCCGCCCGCTCGTCGCCATTGACCTCCAGCGTGTGAATGCGGCTACGCGAAGCCGCCGTCAGCGCGGTTTCCGAACCGGAGAAAAACGCCGACAGCAACACGAGCACGACGATCGAGGCGATCTCGGGCCAATATTCCAACAGAACCGCCAGCGTGCCTTCGACCGTCATTGCGGATGTTTTTCCTTGAGGAAGCTCAGAACCTCGGAGGACGGGACATCGTCGGCCACGAAGGACTGGCCGATGCCGCGGGTGAGGATGAAGGTGAGCTGTCCGCTCTTGACCTTCTTGTCTTGCGCGATCGCATCCATCAGCACTTCGGCTGGCGGCAGCTCGCCTGGAATATCGCCCATGCGCGTCGGCAGGCCGACCGCCTTCAGATGCGCCTCGACACGCTTGGCGTCGTCAGGGCTTGCCAGATTGAGGCGCGAGGAAAACTCATGCGCCAGCACCATGCCGATCGCTACCCCCTCGCCATGCACCAGCCGGCGGCTGTCATAGGCGGTGGCGGCCTCCAGGGCATGACCGAAGGTATGGCCGAGATTGAGCAGCGCCCGCGGACCGTTTTCGCGCTCGTCGGCAACGACGACATCGGATTTCGCCTGGCAGCTCGCGGCGATCGCCTCGATGCGCGCGGCACCTCCGGAAAACACATCCTGCCAATTCGCTTCCAGCCAGGCGAAGAAATCCGGCTTGTCGATCAGGCCGTATTTGGCGACTTCGGCGTAGCCGGCGCGGAATTCGCGTTGGCTGAGCGTGTTCAGCACGTCGGTATCCGCCAGCACCAGGTCCGGCTGGTGGAAGACGCCGACCAGGTTCTTGCCGTGATGCGTGTTGATGCCGGTTTTGCCGCCGACGGAAGAATCCACCTGCGACAGCAGCGAGGTCGGCACCTGCACGAAACGAACACCCCGGCGCACGATGCCAGCAGCAAAGCCGGAGAGATCGCCGATGACACCGCCGCCGAGCGCGATGACGGCATCGTTGCGCTCGATGCGCGCGGTCAGCACGGCGTCGCAGACGGTCATCAGATGTTCGAAGCTTTTGGTCTTCTCACCGGCCGGAAGCACCAGGCTGGACGACTGGATACCCGCCGCCTGAAGGCTCGCTGTCAGTGCATCGAGATAGATCGGCGCGACGTTTTCATCGGTGATAACGGCGGCCTTGCGGCCCTTCAGCCTCGTCGCGATTTCCGCGCCTGCCCGGGCAATCAGCCCCGGACCGATCAGAATGTCATAGGCGCGCTCGCCGAGCGGCACGCGGACAAGGCGTTCCGCTGGCGCGGATGTGATCGCATTCATGGCGTCTTGCTTTCCTGTCTTCCCTCGGCGATGGCCACAAGGACTTCATTGACCATGATATCCTTGTTCACATCGCGGGATAAAACCATGAGATCGGCTTCCGCGTAGATCGGATGGCGCACGTTCATCAGTCTTTCGAGGGTCTGTTTCGGATTCTCGGTTTTGAGCAGCGGCCGCGTATCGCGCTTGTTGACGCGATCCCAGAGCACATCGAGATCAGCCTTCAGCCACACCGACACGCCACTGCGTTTGACATGCTGGCGAGTGTGGTCATTGATGAAGGCGCCGCCACCGGTGGAGACAACGCGCGGCCCGCCCTTGAGCAGCCGTTTGATCACCCGCATTTCCAGTGCCCGGAACTCTTCCTCGCCGTAAGCGGAAAACAGTTCCGGGATCGTCATGCGCGACACACGCTCGATCTCGATATCCGTATCGACGAAAGGAATACCGAGCTGGTTTGCCACCGGCCGACCGATCCAAGATTTACCGGCCCCCATCAGCCCGACGAAGACAAGATTCCGCGCGCCCAGTGCGGCACGCGCCCGATCTCTGAGGCTTTCTGCAAGGGTCAGGACTTGTTCACTCATCGGCCCATTCACAATTTGTTTGGAAACGGTATCGTCAAATGCGCCTGTAGCGTCAAGACGCAGCAACGTAAACATGCCGCTTGCTGCCTATGATTATAACCGATCGCCCGACCAATGCTTGGGACGAGGAGAGTTTTTGAATGCCGACCCTGTTTCGTTTCCCCGTCATCTACGCGATGATTACCGGATCGCGAATGTGAGCCCATTCATGGCGTCTTGCTTTCCTGTCTCCCCTCGACGATGGCCACAAGGACTTCATTGACCATGACATCCTTGTTCACATCGCGAGATAAAACCACGAGATCGGCTTCCGCATAGATCGGATAGCGCGCGGTCATCAGTCTTTCGAGGGTCTGTTTCGGGTTCTCGGTTTTGAGCAGCGGCCGCGTATCGCGCTTGCTGACGCGCTCCCACAGCACATCGAGATCGGCCTTCAGCCAGACCGACAAACCGCTGCGTTTGACATGCCGGCGCGTACGTTCGTTGATGAAGGCGCCGCCACCGGTGGAGACGACGCGCGGCCCGCCCTTGAGCAGCCGCTTGATCACCCGCATTTCCAGCGCCCGGAACTCCTCTTCGCCGTAAGCGGCAAACAGTTCCGGGATCGTCATGCGCGACACACGCTCGATCTCGATATCCGTATCGACGAAAGGAATGCCCAGCTGGTTTGCCACCACCCGACCGATCGAAGATTTACCGGCCCCCATCAGCCCGACGAAGACAAGATTACGCGTGCCCAGTGCGGCGCGCGCCCTGTCTCTGAGGCTTTCTGCAAGGGTCAGGACTTGTTCACTCATCGGCCCATTCACAATTTGTTTGGAAACGGTATCGTCAAATGCGCCTTTAGCGTCAAGACGCAGCGACGTAAACATGCCTGCATTATCCTTCGGCTAACGCTTGATGCATATGATTATAACCGATTACCGGACCAATGATTGGGACGAGGAGAGTTTTTGAATGCCGACCCTATTTCGTTTCCTCGTCATCTGCGCGGTCATCGCCGGATCGGTGTATGGGGCAATGTGGGCACTGGTTCTCTTCGTCGATCCACAGCCGCGCGACGTGACGATCCGCCTGCCGTCGGAACGGATCAATCCACCGACGACCGGCTCGGTGAAACCATGAGGGCTGAGGCCATGGCGAGGGATTTGAGCCGCGTCCATATGGAAGCCTTTCTGGAAATGATGAGCGCGGAGCGCGGAGCGGCGATCAACACGCTGCAGTCCTACGAGCGCGATCTTGATGACCTCCACTCCTTTCTGTCCGAGCGCAGCGTCCGCCTGACCGAGGCCGGATCGAACGATCTCGGCGCCTATCTCTCCGGACTGTCGCGCCAGGGCTTCAAGCCGTCGTCACAGGCACGCCGGCTTTCGGCCATGCGCCAGTTCTACAAGTTCCTCTATGCCGAGGGGCTGCGCACGGACGATCCGACCGGCATTCTCGACGCGCCGAAGAAGGGCCGCGCCTTGCCGAAGACCATGGGGGTCGAGGAGGTGACGCGCCTTCTCACCCAGGCGGAAAAGGAAGCAGCCGAAGAAAGCCCCGATCAATTGCAGCGCCTGCGCATGTTGGTTCTCCTGGAACTGCTCTATGCCACCGGCATGCGCGTCAGCGAACTCGTGACCCTCCCGGCCAAGGTGCTGGACCAGGAAGGGCGCTTCCTGATGATCCGCGGCAAGGGCAATAAGGAGCGGCTGGTGCCGCTGTCGCAATCGGCCATCGCGGCGCTAAAGACCTATGGCAAGCTTCAAGCGCAGGTGGCGGCCAGCGCCAAGCAGCCGGCCCCGGAAAGCGCCTGGCTCTTTCCCGCAGCCTCCAAGCAGGGCTATCTGCCGCGGCAGGTTTTTGCCCGCGACCTGAAGGATCTTGCCATCCGCGCCGGGCTGACGCCGTCGCTGATCTCGCCGCATGTCATGCGCCATGCCTTCGCCAGCCACCTGCTTGCCAACGGCGCAGATTTGCGCGTGGTGCAGGAATTGCTCGGCCATTCCGACATTTCGACGACACAAATCTATACACATGTACTAGAAGAACGCCTTCACCAGCTGGTGCAAACGCATCACCCCCTTGCCAAACAGGGCAAAAAACAGGAATAGGACCGGCACATAGATTATACGAGCCGGCTCTCGTCATAGGCAAAAGGATCGGAAACGCACCTCATGCACAATTATCTCGACTTCGAAAAACCCATCTCGGACCTCGAAGGCAAGATTCACGAGCTCAAGAAGCTCGCGAGCGAAGATGAGAGCATCGACACTTCGGACGAAGTGGGCCGGCTCGAGATTCGCGTTCGCGAGTCGATGGCCGACATCTACTCAAAGCTCAACGCCTGGCAGAAGACGCAGGTTGCCCGCCATCCGCAGCGCCCGCATTTCGTCGACTATGCCAAAGCGCTGTTCACGGAATTCACGCCGCTGGCCGGCGATCGCAAATTTTCCGAGGATGCCGCCATCCAGGCAGGCTTCGCCCGCTTCCGCGGCCAGCCCGTCGCCGTCCTCGGCCAGGAAAAGGGCAACGACACCAAGTCGCGCCTGAAGCATAATTTCGGCAGCGCCCGTCCCGAAGGCTACCGCAAGGCGATCCGCATCCTGGAAATGGCCGACCGTTTCCAGCTTCCGGTGATCACCCTCGTCGATACCGCGGGCGCCTATCCCGGCGTCGGAGCCGAAGAGCGCGGTCAGGCGGAAGCGATCGCCCGCTCCACGGAAATGTGCCTTGGCCTCAAAGTGCCGATCATCTCGCTCGTCATCGGTGAAGGCGGCTCGGGCGGCGCGATCGCGATCGCCGTCGGCAACCGCGTCTACATGCTCGAGCATTCGATCTACAGCGTGATTTCGCCCGAAGGTGCGGCCTCGATCCTCTGGCGCGATTCCACCCGCGCCAAGGAAGCCGCCACCAACATGAAGATCACCGCCGAAGACCTCAAGGGGCTTGGGATCATCGACGGCATCATCCCCGAACCGCTCGGCGGCGCGCATCGCGACCCGCAGACGGTGATCGCGGCGGCCGGCGACGTGATTTTCAACGCGCTCGGCGAACTCTCCAGCCGTTCGGGCGAACAATTGCGCAGCGACCGCCGGCAGAAATTCCTCAATATGGGTCGCAATCTCTAATTCGGATTTGAGATCTGTGATCGCTCGGAACGGGAATGAGGCCAAATCTTGGCCACATTCTTGTTATCGAAGCATTATTGGCAAAGAAAAGCTTGCGACCACGCCGCGGGCGCGTCATAGGCTGGTAAGGAATTATCAAGCATAAGCCGTCTATGCTTCCGTTTCATGTTTGGAAGGGGCGGCGAAACAGATCGTACGGCCGCTCTTCGCATCTATGGACTAAGTCAGAATGCGTATCCGTCACCTTGCCTATATGTCCCTGATGGCGCTGGCTCTCGCCGGCTGCAACGACGCGCTCGATACCGCGTCGATCGACCTGTCGAAGGTAAAGAACAAGGTCGAGCAACCGCTCCCCGACCGCATCCTTGCCGATATGACGAAAAAGGGCATGGACCGCAATTCGCCGATCATGATCCGTATCTTCAAGGAAGAAGGTGCGATGGAGATCCTCAAGGCGAACCAGAACAATCGTTTCGAAGTGATCGCCAGCTACAGCATCTGCGCCTGGTCCGGCCGTCTCGGCCCGAAGGTCAAGGAAGGCGACCGGCAGGCGCCGGAAGGCTTCTACAATCTGACGCCGGCCAACCTCAATCCGAACTCCAAATACTATCTCGCCATCAATACCGGCTTCCCGAACCGCTATGACGCCGCCAATGGCCGCAGCGGCAACAACCTGATGATCCACGGCGCGTGCTCGTCGTCGGGCTGCTATTCGATGACCGACCAGCAGGTGCTGGAAATCTATGCCTTCGCGCGCGACGCCTTCAAGGGCGGTCAGAAGACAATCCAGCTGGAAGCCTTCCCCTTCCGCATGACGGCGGAAAACATGGTCAAGCACCGCCTCAGCTCCAACATCGAATTCTGGAAGATGCTGAAGGTCGGCTACGACAATTTCGAAGTCACCAAGCGTCCGCCGGAAGTCGAGGTCTGCGAAAAGAAATACGTCTTCAACCAGCAATCCAGCGGCCCGTTCACGGCCGGCGGCAAATGCCCCGTGATGACGACACCGCCGGCACTGCAAACCGCGCTCGCAACCTATGACAAGCAATATCAGGCCGACTATGGCACCGCGCTGAAGAAATTCGACGGCATGGCCTGGTACGACCCAACCGAAGCCGAACGCAAGGCCGTCGTCGCCAAGCAGCGCAAGGGCCACGACCTCGCCTATGCCCCGACCGGCACGGCGCTCGCCGCCGGCAAGATGATGAAGGTCGCCGACCTGGAATCGATGATGTCGAACCAGTCGGCACAGCAGATCGCGCGCGGCGCCACTGCCACCAATCCGACAACGGCGAGCATCCGCATGGCAACGGCCGCTCCGGCTCCGGTGGGACCCGTTGCGCAGCAGCCGGTCCAGACCGATGAGATCGCAATCGCCACCAACATTCCCGCGAATGTGCCGATCCCGATGGCAAACCCCATGAACCCCGTGGTCAGCGCGCCGCTCGCCTACGCACAGCCGCCGGTGGAAACCGCGCAGACCGACTCGGCCAAGAAGCCGCCCTTTTGGAAGTTCTGGGCCAAGGGTGAATAGCCTGGACGACGGGGTCTACGACCTGCGCGGGCTGAAATGCCCGCATCCGGCGATCAAAACGGAAAAACGCCTGCGCGGCATGCCAAGCGGTGCGGTTTTAACCGTTGAAACGACCGATCCCCTGGCAATCATCGACATCCCGCATCTCTGCAACGAGCAGGGCCATATCCTGCTGTCGAGCGAGAAGACCGAACGCGGCCATCGGTTCGTGATCCGCAAGGGGTAGCCAATTGCAGCCGGTGGGCCATCCTCGTGGTTCGAGGGTCGCTTCGCTCCCGCCTCACCCTGTGAGGTGGCCCGCAGGGGCCTCAAAGGGCGAGGCGGGTGCCTGATGTAGGCAGTATTAGGCTCTCAGAACCGCATACCCGGAACGGCGAGCGGATTGTCCTGAAGTGCTGCTCGATCCGGCATGTCGATGCTCGGCTTGCTGAGGAACGCGTCGAACAGGCCCTTCACGAAATCCTCCGGCAGATCCTTGGTGATGATCACCATGCGCGTGCGCCGGTCGTTCGGATCGGGCCAGGCCGGCAGACGTACCGGCGGATGGAAGATATTCTGCACGCCATGCAGCACCACCGGACGCTCCGGCCTGTCGGACACGGAGACGATCGCCTTCATGCGCAGGAGCTTCTCACCATGCGCGGACCGCAGCAGGTCGATGAACATTTCCAGCGCGACCGGATCGATCGGCTGCATTTCGACGATCGAGAAGGATCTGATCGACCCGTCGTGACGGGTCACGTCATGGGCGTGCTGATGCCGGTGGCCATGATGATGGTGCCCATGTTCGTCATGGTGATGGTCGTGATCGTGCTCATGGTCGTGGTGGTGATGATCATGGTCGTGATCATCCGCCTCCAGCTCGTCGTGCAGCCAGCGGCCGACGTCGGCAATCTTTGAGGCGGGATCATAGAGGCCATTGACGAGAATGGCGGCGCGGCCGGCCTCATCGCTGTCGGCCTTCAGCATTTGCGCCCGTGGATTGAGTGTCCTTAGCCGGCTTTCCAAAGCACCTGCGGGAGCAGCGCCCTCGATACCGGTCTTGGAAACGATCACCCGGTCGGCAACCGCCACCTGCTTGCGCGCTTCCTCATGATTGTCGAGCGTCTGCAAGCCGTTAACGGCATCGACGACTGTGATCACGCCATCCAGATCGAAATTGTTGGCGATGATCGGATTGCCCATGATCGACTGCATCACCGGCGCCGGATCGGCAAGGCCTGTCGTCTCGATGACGACGCGCTTCAGCGGCTTGATGCGGCCAGTCTGCATGGCGTCCATCAGGTTCGCCAGCGTATCCACCAGCTCGCCGCGCACCGTGCAGCAAAGGCAGCCATCGGAAAGCTCGATGATGGCGTCGCCGGAGCTTTCGACCAGAAGATGGTCGATGCCGACATCGCCGAACTCGTTGATGATGACGGCCGCGTCGCGCATATCCGGATCCTTGAGGATGCGGTTCAGAAGCGTCGATTTACCGGCTCCGAGAAAACCGGTGAGAATCGATACCGGCACCCTCTGCTGCGGATTGCTCATGGTTCAGATCCGATCAGAAGGTGGGGCGCGGCATGGGGATCGGGATGCCGATAGCGGAACCCGAGGTGGCGATCTTGTCGCCCTTCGTGGTCTTGTCGCCCTTGGCCGTCAGATCGGTCTTGTCGCCCTTGCTGGCGGTCGCGGCGTCCTGCCCGCCGATCAGGCCGGCATAGACGAAGTTCGGCTCGTGATCCATTTCGTGGATATAGGGCGAGGTCACCTTCATGCGGCCGGCTTCGTCGCGCGTTTCGCTGCGAATCTTCGCGCCCTTGGCGCTGCAGATTTCGGCGGTGAGATCAGCGACCTGGTCCTGGCCCGGCCCATAGGGCCTGAGGTTCGCCAGCGTGTCCTTGCCGGAAAACTGGTTCTGGAAGCCCTTTTCCAGGAAATTGGCGGAATCATCGGCACGCGCCGCCAGGCTGTCCGTGCCGAGCACGACCGAGATCAGCGTACGACCATTGCGGGTGGCGGACGCAATCTGGTTGAAGCCAGCAGCGCAGATAAAGCCGGTCTTCATGCCGTCGGCGCCATCGTAGCGGCCAATGAGCATGTTGATGTTCGGCACCTGCTTGACGCCGTTGGTGAAACCTTCCAGCGAGAAATAGCCGGCATATTGCGGGAACTCGCGACGCAGCGCGACGCTGAGAACGGCAAGGTCACGCGCGGTCGTATATTGGCCCTGGCCGGGCAGGCCGTTGGGATTGATGAAGTGCGTGTCGAGCATCCCGAGACGGGCCGCTTCCGCATTCATGCGTGCCACGAAGCCCTGCTGCGAACCGCCGATCGTCTCGGAAACGGCCATGGCGAGGTCATTGGCGGACTTGACCAGCATCATCTTCAATGCATTGTCGAGCGTCATCTTCTGGCCCGGCTTGAAATACATCTTCGCGGCCGGCTGCGCGGAGGCAAGCTTGGACATGACGACGGGCGTGTCGAGCGAGACCTGCCCGGACTGGATGGCGCGGAAGGTGACGTAAGCCGTCATCAACTTGGTCAGCGACGCCGGGTACCACTTGCTGAAGGCTTCCTGATGATCGAGCACGCGGCCGGTATTGGCATCGACGAGGACGTGCGGATTGGCGTCGGCCACCTCAGCGGTCGACAGGAAAAGCATGGATACGGCGGCGGCCATGGGAACAAGCCGCAAGGCGGCATACAAACGATTCTGCTTCGTCGGCACGATCTATCCTTCAGAAGTCCGAAATTCTCTCGAAAGCTCCGCCTATTTAACCTATATGGCTAGGAGAAGGCAAAGGCGATCGACGAGTTTATTTACCCGGAGGACCATACATTCGCCGAAAGCGAAACGGGTGCTCCAGTTCCATGAATTCAGAGCATCTTACTCTTTTTCGACAGAAAAGTGGATGGTTTGGGATCACAGCCTTTTGATCATGCGCAGCGCTTTGAAACATGCGATGCGATGGTGATACGTGTTTGCCAGACCGAGTGCCGAACCCGAATCCGATATTGAGCAGCAGGAAAGTCAATATGCCGATCTTGAACAGAGCCGCCGAACTTCAGGACGAAGTGACCGAATGGCGCCGCCATATCCATACGAACCCGGAACTCCTCTACGCGGTGGAAAAGACCGCCGCCTTCGTTGCCGAGAAGCTGAAGGCGTTCGGCGTCGATGAGGTCGTCACCGGCATCGGCCGCACCGGCGTCGTCGGCCTGATCCGTGGCAAGGGTCCGGGCCGCACCGTCGGCCTGCGCGCCGACATGGATGCGCTGCCGCTCACCGAAATCTCCGGCAAGCCCTGGGCCTCCACCACGCCCGGCAAGATGCATGCCTGCGGCCATGACGGCCACACTGCCATGCTGCTGGGCGCCGCCAAATATCTCGCTGAGACCCGCAACTTCAGCGGCAACGTCGCCGTGATCTTCCAGCCCGCCGAAGAGGGCGGCGCCGGCGGCGACGCCATGGTCAAGGACGGCATGATGGAGCGCTTCGAGATCGCCGAAGTCTACGGCATGCACAACCTGCCGGGCCTGCCGGTCGGCCAGTTCGCCATCCGCAAGGGCCCGATCATGGCAGCGACGGACGAATTCACCGTCACCATCAAGGGCCGCGGCGGCCATGCCGCCCTGCCGCACAAGACAATCGACCCGATCGCCATCGGCGCCCAAATCGTCACCAACCTGCAGCTCATCGCCTCGCGCAGCGCCGACCCGCTGAAGTCCGTGGTCGTCACCGTCACCAAGTTCAACGCCGGCAACGCCTATAATGTCATTCCCGACAATGCCGGTTTCGCCGGCACGGTCCGCACTCTCGATCCGGCGATCCGCGATCTCGCCGAGCGGCGCTTCAAGCAGATCGTCGCCGGCATTGCCGCCAGCCACGACGCCGAGGTCGATATCGAATTCCAGCGCAATTATCCGGTGACCTTCAACCACGCCGACGAAACCGACTACGCGCTTGCCGCGGCCCGCGACATCGCGGGTGTCACAAACGTCGTCCCCGATGTCGATCCGATGATGGGCGGCGAGGATTTCTCCTACATGCTGAACGCCCGCCCCGGCGCCTTCATCTTCATCGGCAATGGTGACACGGCGGGCCTGCACAACGCCGCCTACGACTTCACGGACGAAGCTATCGCCCACGGTGTCTCCTATTGGGTCCGCCTCGCCGAACAGCGCCTGGGCGCCTGAGGCTCCGCCGCCATTTGCCGTGCGCCTGACTAGGGCGTACGGCACCGCAAAAGCGAATTGTCCCTAGGACGTAAAAGGGCTTGGCTTCGCGCCTTTGCTTTTGTATGGATCATCTCATGTGGTCTCGTAGCTCAGCAGGATAGAGCACCAGATTCCTAATCTGGGGGTCACGCGTTCGAATCGCGTCGAGATCACCATCTTCTTCCTGAAACGACCACTACAGCCTTTGCGCCGATGCCTCCGTCACGCTATCCTCCATCCATGACGCGGGTGATGGTGATCGGCAATGCGGGCGGCGGGAAGTCGACAATGTGCGGGGCGTTGAGCGCTGCTCACACGCTGCCCTATTACGCCATCGACAATATCCAGTGGAAGCCGAATTGGGTTCAGGCGTCTCCGTCTGAATTTGCCGCCTCCCACGAGGCCTGGCTTTCACAAGAGCGGTGACTCATCGACGGCTACGGATCGTGGGACTCCGTTCAACGTCGCATGGAGATGGCGGATACGATCGTTTTCGTCGACCACCCGATCTGGGTTCACTACTGGTGGGCCAGCAAACGCCAGGTGAAGTCGCTCTTCTTTGGCCGCCCGGACGGGCCGGAAGGATGCCCGATGTTTCCGGTGACCATTCGTCTCTTCAAGATGATGTGGTCGCTGCATCGGGACATCAGGCCAAAGCTGCTTGCGGCCATCGAAGCGCATCGCGGGCACGCCCGGATCATCCATATTCGATCGCCAAAACAGCTTGCCGTGTTTGCCGCCGATCCAAGATAGGCGGCCCCAGAGCTTCGAAAGAGCTAGGCCAGCGCCTCTTCCGCAGCGAACACCAACTCCAGCTCCATCTGAACCGCGCGCATGAACAGGCCGGCCTGATGACCGATCTCGTCCTCGGCGACGCCCTGCCCCCTTAGCCCGGCTGCAAATCCGGCCATTTCCGACCGCCAAAAGCGATTTGCCGCCTCCCCATGCAATTGCTGCAGGGCTTCGGCACACCGTCTTACGTCTGCGGTGCGTCTGTCGGCCGGGAACTGTAGAAGCGTCATACCATCTCCGTCATTGCGGTTCGAATCACATAGCAATGCCGGTACCATCGCCGCCAGTTCTTCATAAAACGTGAACCATCTCAGAAGATTGCGCTCGAACAGCCGATAGGGATGCGTGCCCAAACCAGAACACGGGCGCATGTGCTTGTCGCATAGGCTGCCCGCGGCTTGCCGATCGGCTTTTGCATATTGCTCTTGCAATTCGGCGCGCCAGTTCGGATTGCTGTTTTAACATCCGAACGTGATCGGCATTACCGTATCGACCAAGGAGCAGAGATGGCAGAGCAGCAAGCGAGCGCAAGCTCCATCGTCCTGGCCGAGCCAAGCCTGCTGAACTTATCGGGCTTCGAGGACGCGCTGGCAAAGGGATGGTCACCCGATCCCAGGCGCCAGCAGGACAATATCTATGTCGAAGCCGAGTTGGCGGCGCTCAGATATGACAGGGCGGGCTTCCTTGCCCGCTTTACATCCGGCGATATCGTTGCCACATCGGTGTCCGACCGCGCGCCTCAGCGCCTGGTCATCCGGCCATTCTGGATCTGGGATGGAGAATTCTGCGGCTACATCACATTTCGGCATCTGCCCGGAACAAGCCAATTGCCGCTTCATCTACCGGGCCATGTGGGCTACTCGATCGTCCCGTGGAAACAGAGCAGAGGCTATGCCACGCAGGCGCTACGGCTCCTGCTGCCAATTGCAGCGCAGGCCGGCTTTGAGAGAATAAGCGTCATCTGCAACGAAGATAACCTTGCATCGAGACGGGTGATCGAGAAAGTAGGCGGCGTACTCCACCACGCCGGTGCCGATCCATCGGATGACCCGGATACGATCAAGCTGTTCTTTTGGTTGGCAACATTAAGCGGCTTGTAAATCTATGCGCGCCGGTCACAGTTTTCCGCACACCTCACCCGACCAGGATCCTGTTCCTCACCAGCCTCACCCCCGGCATCGCCTCCGCCACCGCGCTTGCGCGCTTCACCTCGTCAGACGTCGCCACTGTTCCGGCGAGGCGGATCTCCTGGCCGACGGCTGTAACCGTGACGTCGGAGGCGTCGAGACCGCCGGCGACGGCGAGCGCATTGGCAACCTCGCACTCCAGCGCGGAACGCATCGCGTTTTCGCTTTCGATCGTCGGTGCGATGCCGTGAAATGTAGCCGCCTTGAAAACCATTACCTGCTCGTCTCCTGCCGTTTCGCCGACATGAAACGTGGCACTCGGCAATTTGTTCACCGGCGGCACGTAAATTATCATTAAAATCAGTAATCTCCGGAGTGCTGGGCCGGGAGCGCGCGTTCACCGCCAGGCCTGCGGACTTGCCGCCCTTCGCGATCTTCTGTAGAGCCATGGGCGACGACAGCAAGATGCGGATACCTGAATGACAACCGGGAGCAAGGCCAAACGCCGCCTGACGATATTGGGTTCGACCGGCTCGATCGGCCAGAACACGCTCGACGTCATTGCCCAACTGGGCGGACGCGACGCCTTCGAAATCGCAGCGATCACCGGACACGACAATATTGATCTCCTGGCAAGCCAGGCGAAAGCCTGTGGCGCCGCACTTGCCGTCACCGCCAATGAAGACCGTTATCAGGCGCTGAAGGATGCCCTAGCCGGCACCGGCATCGCCGCGGCCGCTGGCCGGAACGCATTGATCGAGGCTGCCTCCATTCCCTCGGACTGGGTAATGGCGGCAATCGTCGGCACGGCGGGCCTGGCGCCAACGCTTGAAGCCGCGCGGCGGGGCGCCGATATCGCGCTTGCCAACAAGGAATGCCTGGTCTCAGCCGGCGATCTTTTCGTGCGCGCCGTCGCAGAAGGCGGCGGACGGCTGATCCCGGTCGACAGCGAACACAGCGCTATTTTCCAGGCGCTGGAGGACGACCAGCAGCATGCGGTGGAACGCATCATCCTGACAGCCTCCGGCGGCCCCTTCCGCACCTGGTCGCGTGAGCAGATGGTCAATGTCACGCCGGCGACCGCGCGCGCGCATCCCAACTGGTCCATGGGTTTCAAGATCTCGATCGGCAGCGCCTCGATGTTCAACAAGGCGCTCGAGATGATCGAGGCCAAGCACCTGTTCAATGTCCGCCCGGACCAGATCGAGGTCGTGGTCCATCCGCAATCCGTCATCCATTCCATGGTCGGCTATACTGACGGCTCGGTGCTGGCGCAGCTCGGCTGTCCGGATATGCGTACCGCCATCGGCTATGCGTTGACCTATCCGTCCCGCACGAAACTCGACGTCGAGCGGCTGGATTTCACCAAGCTGGCGCGGCTGGATTTCGAGGCTCCGGATGAAGTCCGCTTCCCGGCGCTGCGTCTGGCGCGTACCGCCATGGAGCGCGGCGGACTGCAGGGCGCCATCATGAACGCCGCCGAGGAAATCGCTTTCCATGCCTTCGTGGATGGCCGTATCGGCTTCCTGGAAATGGCCGACATCGCCGAAGCCGTGATGGACCAGATGATCGCCACCGGCGCTGCCGAGACGATGGATGCGGTCTTTGCCGCCGATGAGGAGGCGCGCCGTCGCGCGGGCATCCTTGTGGCGCAACGGGAAAAGGCTGCGTAGCCGAGACTCCGGCGCAAATCCGAAAATCGAAAGCTCGTCGCCGCCAAACCGTCAGTTGAGCGTATAGAGAAGCGTGCCGTAGCCGAGCTGGTCATAGCCGCCACTGTTCGGGCCATAGTCGCCGCCGCCGCCTTCGGGACGAAGTTTAGCGGCGAAGGCGGAAACATTCGGGGCATCGAGCCCTTTCAGGACGACATAGTGGTTATAGAGCATCTCCCACATCGGCCGCTCCGTTCCCCGGCTCCCCTCTGAAATCACCGTCTGGGTGACGTCGCTGTTTTTATAGGTCGTGTACGGCACATCGTAGCCCAGATTGTATTTGGCGGCATATTCGGCACCGGCCAGCACGAGGTTGTTGTCGTAACCATAGAGATCGTCGCCCTGCGACCAAGCCATCTGGCAGATCGCGCCGACGAGAGCGATGTCGAGTGTCGTGTGTCCCTGGTCACGCCCCGACTCCTGGACTTGCGCCAGTCCGCCGTCATAGACCTTCCAGAACGTCTTGTTCAGCGCTCCATTTCCGGCGCCATTGTAGAGGTAGTCGATCGCCTCTTTGTAGATATCGACCCTATCCGTCAGCACCCCGATCGCCATTATCGAGGCAAGGTTGGAAAGATCCCAATTGGCCCAATAGTGGTCGACCTTGGCGCCGTTGTGCCGAACCAGAAAATCGTGGTTCATCGGGTAGAATATCGTAAGCATCATGGTCTGAAATCTGGCGAAATCATCGCCGGACCAGCCGCTATAGCCGCGCATGATCTCCGCCGCATTGGCCATTTCATAGCCGTAGATTCCCGCTGCGAGAAACTTGTCCGAGGTGCCGTCCACTTCCGTCAGCGTCGAGGACCAGTCGTTCAAGACCTTGATGGCCCTGATCGCGTAGGCCGGATCTCCACTGATCTTCCAGCGCAGAGCCAGGGCATAAGCGGCGGCGGCATCGTTGAAGAGCAGCGCATAGTTCTGGGCATGAACACCGTCATTGCCGCGAAAAATGACGGATACCGGCCTCGGCGTATACCCCAGTGACGCATGCCTGTTGTTGATCAGCTTTTGCCAGCCGCTGACGCTGGGCTCGGAACCGGCGGCGATCTGCTTGATGATCCGGTCGAAATCCGCTTGGCTCTGCAACAGGCCAGGATGGATGAATGTTCTTGCGCTGCTGCTTGTCGTGATCGTGTCGGTCTGGCCGGTAGCGCCGCCGTTGGTGGAAGCATTGTCGGAGGTCGAACTGGTGTTTCCTGCCGAAGCCTCCTCTTGCGGCGCGGCGGCACTCGTCGTGGAGACCGCGCTATCGGCTATGGCTCCTGCCTCCGATGTCACTGCCGATGAATCGCTGTTTGCGCTCGCTTGGCTCGTCGACGGCGCCGCTGTTTGAGTATCGGCTACGCTGTTATCAATCAGGTTTTTGTTCAACGCGGAGACAATGACATGGACAAGGATATCGACGGGATTCGAATTCTTGCAGCCCGCCAGGCCGAGGCAAAGAACCATCGCTACGACCAAACCAGCTTTTACTCGCTTGCTGCCATGGTCATGCACATACATAGTTCACCCGGATCCGCGTTGAGAAATTCCGCGTGACCGCCAGTTCTCGTAAGCCGCAAAACAGCTCGCCCACCGACAGCCTCGACTATTCCCCATGACATAGATCACGGGCTCAACGTCCTTAGACCTAATTTTAGAAATTGGAGCTGTCTGCGCTCGCTTAACGAATGCCGCCTTCCAGAAAACAGCGCATAGCGGATTTCATCTGCGCATTTTGTATCTCTGTCGAGATCGGAGGCAAGCCGATGTCGTTCGCTCTCCCGACCGGCAACAGCTATGCTCATAGAGCGGTTCCTGGAAAAGTTATTTGTCTGGTTTAAATCATGCATCGGCGCTGCTGAATGCTACCGCAATCAGCAGATGTCACGACAGGATCAGGATGACAGGGCTTTAGGCCACAGCCCTTGCCAGCGCGCAACGCGACCAGAGCGCGTGCAACGCTCCGACCAGATGCTCGATATCGGCGTCGGAATGCAGCGGCGTCGGCGTGATGCGCAGGCGCTCGGTCTTCTTCGGCACGGTCGGATAGTTGATCGGCTGGACGTAGACGCCGTTGTCGAGCAGGAGATCGGAGATCCACTTGCACTTGGCGGCATCACCGACCAGAACCGGTACGACATGGCTCGGGTTCGGCATATGCGGGATACCAGCGGCATCGAGCTGGGCGCGCAGCCGGCGGACACGGTCCTGATGGCGGGCGCGCTCGAACTGGCTGACCTTCAGATGCTGGATCGAGGCGACAGCGCCGGCGGCGAGCGATGGCGGCAGCGACGTCGTGAAGATGAAGCCGGAGGAGAAGGAGCGGATGTAATCGCAAAGCGCCGTCGATGCGGCGATGTAGCCGCCCATGACGCCAAATGCCTTGCCGAGCGTGCCTTCGATGACCGTCAGCCGATCCATCAGCCCCTCGCGCTCGGCAATACCGCCGCCGCGCGGACCGTACATGCCAACGGCATGCACTTCGTCGAGATAGGTCATCGCACCGTATTTGTCGGCGAGATCGCAGATTTCCTTGATCGGGGCGATGTCGCCATCCATCGAATAGACGCTCTCGAAAGCGATCAGCTTCGGCGCCTTCGGATCGGCGGCCTTGAGCTTGGCTTCGAGATCGTGCAGGTCGTTATGCTTCCAGATGACCTTGGCGCATTTCGCGTGACGGATGCCCTCGATCATCGACGCATGGTTCAGCGCGTCGGAGAAAACGATCAAGCCGGGAATACGCGCGCCGAGCGTGCCAAGTGTCGCCCAGTTGGAAATATAGCCGGAGGTAAAGATCAGAGCGGATTCCTTGCCGTGCAAATCGGCAAGCTCCTGCTCGAGCATGACATGGTAGTGGTTGGTGCCAGAAATATTCCGGGTGCCTCCCGCACCCGCGCCACAGTGATCGATCGCCTCTTTCATCGCCTCGATCACTTTGGGATGCTGGCCCATGCCGAGATAGTCGTTGGAGCACCAGACCGTCACTTCCTGCGGGCCGTTGGGCGTATGCCGGGTCGCGCGTGGAAAGCTGCCGCGATGACGCTCCAGATCGGCGAACACGCGGTAGCGGCCTTCCTTGTGCAGCCCGTCCAGCTCGCCCTTAAAAAATGCTTCGAAATCCATCATCTGCTCCAGAACCATGCAACCGTTTTTCCTGAATGCCGGTTCGCACGTCAACCCCTCAACATTGCTTTCACGCCCCACTGCGGCAAATGGCCCTTAATTTTGAACAATTCTAGACAAGAATAGACGATCACGGCGAATTGACAATTACAACCATGCCCGGCGCTGGGACGAACCGGAGGGCGACCGAGCCGCCACTCCGGCATTTTCCGTGGCGATCTATGCTGCCGCCACCGCGCGCTTGGCCATGACCTTTATCAAATTGGCGCGGTATTCGGCCGTGGCATGCAAGTCGGACATCAGCGCCGACGAATCGACGGTTGCGTTGGCAACGGCGTCCGGCGCCCAGTTCGCCGCAAGCGCCTGTTCCATGCCGGCATGGCGGAACACGCCGTCCGCACCCGCGCCGGTAACCGCGACCCGAACGCCACCCACGCCCTTGGCGACGAAGACGCCGGTCATGGCGTAGCGCGAGGCCGGATTGGGGAATTTAGCGTAACCCGCCTTCTCCGGCGCCTCGAAGGTGATGGCGGTGATCAGCTCGCCGTCTTCCAATGCCGTCTCGAACAGGCCGGTGAAGAAATCATCGGCCGTAATCTGGCGCTTGTCTGTGACGATGGTGGCGCCCAAGCCCAGCATGGCCGAGGGATAGTCCGCCGCCGGATCGTTGTTGGCGACTGAACCGCCGATGGTGCCCATATGGCGGACATGCGGATCGCCGATCATGCCGGCGAGATCGCAGAGCGCCGGACAGACGGCACGGATCGCCGCCGAAGAGGCGACCTCCGCATGCGTCGCCGCCGCTCCGATGGTCACCCTGCGGCCATCGACGCGAATGCCCTTCAGCGACGGAATGTGCCGGAGATCGACGAGATCGCTCGGCGAGGCCAGCCGCTGTTTCATGGTGGCGATCAGCGTCATGCCGCCGGAGACATATTTGCCCTCGTCGGCGCCCGACAGAAGCTTGACGGCTTCGTCGACCGAGGAGGCGCGGTGATAGTTGGTTGCATACATGGCTTTCTCCTCCTCTTCTCAGGCCACGGCCCGGGTGGCTTCCCATACCTTCAGCGGTGTGGCCGGCATGGTAAGCGTGTTGTTACCGATCGCATCGGTGATGGCGTTGATCAAAGCCGGAGGTGAACCAATGGCGCCGGCCTCGCCGCAGCCCTTGATCCCCAGCGGATTGCTCGGGCAAGGCGTGCTCTGATGCGACAGTTTGAAGGACGGCAGATCGTCGGCACGCGGCATGGTGTAATCCATGAAGCTTGCCGTCAGCAATTGGCCGTTCTCGTCGTAATGCACGCCCTCGAGCAATGCCTGGCCGATCCCCTGCGCGATACCGCCATGCACCTGTCCCTCGACGATCATCGGATTGATGATATTGCCGAAATCGTCGGCGGCGACGAACTGGATGATCTCGGTCTTGCCTGTTTCCGGATCGACCTCGACTTCGCAGATGTAGCAGCCGGCCGGGAAGGTAAAGTTCGCCGGATCGTAAAAGGCGGTTTCCTTCAGGCCCGGCTCCATGCCGGCAGGCAGGTTGTGCGCGGTATAGGCCGACAGCGCTACCTGAAACCACGGCAGCGACTTGTCGGTGCCGGCGACCTTCACCTCGCCGTTCTCGATGACGATATCGCTTTCGTCGGCTTCCATCAGATGGGCGGCGATCTTCTTTGCCTTGGCCTCCACCTTGTCGAGCGCCTTGACCACGGCGGACATGCCGACGGCGCCGGAGCGCGAGCCGTAGGTGCCCATGCCCATCTGCACCTTGTCAGTATCGCCATGGACAATGGAGATGCTGTCGATCGGCACGCCGAGCCGGTCGGCGACGAGCTGCGCGAAGGTAGTCTCATGTCCCTGGCCATGGCTGTGTGAGCCAGTCAGCACTTCGATGGTGCCGACTGCATTGACGCGCACCTCGGCCGATTCCCAGAGACCCACGCCGGCGCCGAGCGAACCGACCGCCTGGGACGGCGCGATGCCGCAGGCTTCGATATAACAGCTCATACCGATGCCGCGCTTCATGCCGCGCGCCGCCGCATCCACCTTGCGGGCAGGAAAGTTGCTCCAGTCCGCCTGCTGCATGGCGGCATTCAGCGACGCCTCGTAGTCGCCGGCGTCATAATTCATGATCACCTGCGTCTGATAGGGGAAAGAGCGGATGAAATTGGCGCGCCGCAACTCCGCCGGCGAAATGCCAAGCTCACGCGCCGCCGTTTCCATCGTGCGTTCCAGGAGGTAGGTCGCTTCCGGCCGTCCAGCACCGCGATAGGCGTCGACCGGCACCGTATTGGTATAGACGGTGCGGACATTGGCGTGGATCGCCGGGATCGCATACTGGCCCGACAGCAGCGTCGCGTAGAGATAGGTCGGCACCGCCGAGGAAAACAGCGACATATAGGCGCCGAGATTGGCGATGGTGTCGACCTTCAAGCCGATGATCCGGTGTTCGGCATCGAAGGCCATCTTGACCTTGGAGACATGGTCGCGGCCATGGGCATCGGTGAGGAAAGCCTCGGTGCGGTCGGCCGTCCATTTGACGGGCACGCCGGTTTTCTTCGAGGCCCAGAGACAGACGATCTCTTCCGGATAGATATAGATCTTCGAGCCGAAGCCGCCGCCGACATCGGGCGCGATCACCCGCAGCTTGTTTTCCGGCGCGACATTGTAGAAGGCGCTCATCACCAGCCGCGCCACATGCGGGTTCTGGCTGGTGGTGTAGCAGGTATAGTGATCCTCGGCGGAATCGTAGATGCCGAGCGTTGCGCGCGGCTCCATCGCGTTCGGCGACAGCCGGTTGTTATGGATCTCGATCTCGGTGACATGCGCCGCAGCGGCAATCGCACTGTCGGTCGCGGCGCCATCGCCAATCTCCCAGTCGAAGATCAAGTTGCTTGGCGCCTCGGGATGAATCTGCGGCGCATCGGGCTTCAGCGCCTCGACCGCCTCGACGACGGCGGGAAGCTCGTCATAATCCACCACGACGGCCTCGGCCGCGTCGCGAGCCTCGCCCAGGCTGTCGGCAACCACGATCGCCACGGCATCGCCGACATAACGCACGGTATCGACCGCCAGCGGCCGCCATGCACCCATCTTCATCGGCGAGCCATCCTTGGAATGGATCATCCAGCCGCAGATCAGGTTGCCGATGCCATCGGCAAGCAATTGCTTACCGTCCAGCACCCCGATTACGCCCGGCATGGCCAGCGCCGCCGACATGTCGAGGCCGGTAATCTTCGCGTGCGCGTGCGGGCTGCGGACGAAATAGGCGTATTTCATGCCCGGCGTCACCATGTCGTCGGTGTAGCGCCCCTTGCCTGTCAGAAATCGTTTGTCTTCCTTGCGCGTAACGCGCGCACCAATGCCTTCAACGCCCATGATATCCTCCCATTGGGGTTCCGGGCCCGACAATCCGCCAAGATAACAGCCATTGGCGTTCGCCAGACAGTCTCGGTGAAATCTTACTCGGCCGCCTGCTTGGCGGCGTGCATTTCGGCATTGGCGGCAAGGACCGCCTGGACGATATTGTGATAGCCGGTGCAACGACAGATATTGCCTTCCAGCTCGGCCCGCACCGTCTTTTCGTCCAGCGAGCCGCCGTGACGATTGATCATGTCGACCGCCGTCATCACCATGCCCGGCGTACAGAAGCCGCATTGCAGGCCATGATGTTCCTTGAAGGCGGCCTGAACGGGATGCAGCTCGCCATTGGCGGCCAGGCCCTCGATGGTCGTGATCGCCGAGCCGGACGCCTGCACGGCGAGGATCGAACAGCTCTTGACCGATTTTCCGTCCATGTGAACCACACAGGCGCCGCACTGGCTGGTGTCACAGCCGACATGGGTTCCCGTCAGGCCAAGCTTTTCCCGGATGAAATGGACAAGCAGCGTGCGCTCCTCGCACTCGCCGCCGACCGTCCGGCCGTTCACCGTCAAAGTCACCTTTGCCATATTTTCCTCCACGCCTCTCCTCCAGAGGCAATTCCCATCATTTGACTTTTTTGAAGTACGATCAACCTCTACTTTAGAAGAGGCGTGGATTTTCCCTCGCGCAATTTATTCCGCCTACCTATTGTAGATTCAGCTAGTTTAGCATTAAAGAAAATAAAGATGCCCAATGGACAATCATATTTTACGCGATATTTCTTCGTAGCTGCAGGACTGTAAGGACAGCCCATCGTGGTGGAGCTGAAGAATGGGACGACGTTGGCCGGGGGTCCGGCTTAACTAACGTTGGAGAGAGTGAATGAAGAAAGTTCTTATGCTCGCATTGGTCGGCTTGTCGATCGCAAGCTGCACCCCGACTGAACAAGGCGCCGGCATCGGCGCGGCATCCGGCGCCATCATCGGCGGCGCGGTGACCGGCAACGTCCGCGGCGCAGCCGTCGGCGCCGCGATCGGTGGCGTTTCCGGCGCTGTCATCGGCAGCGTCGCCGAACAGCCCGGCCAGTGCTACTACCGCGACCGCTATGGCCGTCGTTACATCGATAATTGCCCACGCGGCGGCTACCGTGATGATGGTGGCTATCGTGGCGGTTACGGCGGCTACAACAGCGGCTACTGATCCACAGCCAATAGAAATGACCAAGGTCCCGGGCCCAAAGCCCGGGATTTTTTGATTTCAGCCTCATGGATTAAGAGCATCAGGGACGCAGCAACCTCCTCTTTACCGGCGGAAAATGACGGGTAACAACTGCCCTGTGGAAACAGCCACAATGACCCTAAGTCCCGGACGGAAATCCGGGATTTTTCATTTTTACGGCCGCCTTTTGTAAGTTTTCATGTCTAAAAAGGTACACGCGGGACGCTTTTGTCTCTATGGTGCCCCCGCGTTAACCCCGGGGAAACACCAAACTGAGTAAGTTCTCACATAACCGTAAAGCGGCGTATGCGTAAAAGAACTGGCCCGAGAAAGAGTATTGCGTATCGGCGAGCAGGCACCGTAATGGCGGTTGCGGCAACACTTGCGCTCGCCCCGCTCTGTGCCAAAAACGCCTTTGCTTTCAAGCTGTTCGGCATGACCCTCTGGGGCGAGGACGAGACGACGGATCAGGTTTCCGATCCCGTCCGCTATACCGTCGATCTGAAGGCCGACAATCTCGACAAAGACCTCAAGAAATCCCTGACCGACACGTCGATGCTGGTCACTGACAAGAAGAAGCCGGTTTCCGGTGATCTCGGCGTCGTCATCAAGGCGCGCGACGACCGCGACCGGCTGATCGCCACCCTTTATGAAAAAGCCCGTTATGGCGCGGTGGTCACCATCACCGTCAACGGCACCAATCTGGATGCGCTGCCGCCGAACCCGACCTTCAGCCGCTCGACGCCCGTAGCCGTAACCGTCAGCGTCGATCCCGGCCCGCTCTTCAAGCTCGGCAAGGTCAATCTGCTGGGCGACGCGGCCGACCGCAACGTCGCGCAATACGGGCTCGTCCCCGGCGGTGATGCCGGCTCGCTGACCATCATCAAGGCGGGCGACAAGATCGTCGCCGACCTCAAGAATGAGGGCCACCCACTCGCCAAGCTGGAGAGGCGCGACGTCGTCGCCGATCACGCGGCCCGCACGGTCGAGGTGACCCTGAAGGTCGATAGCGGCCCGATCGCACCCTTTGGCAATGTCGGCGTTACTGGCCAGAAGTCGGTCGATCCGGATTTCATCAAGCGCTATGCCCGCATCAACGAGGGCAAGCCCTATTCCCCGGACGAGTTGAAGAAAGCCTCCGACCGTCTGCGCAAGCTCGGCGTCTTTTCCAGCGTCACCATCCGCGAGGCCGAAAAGCTGGCGCCGGACGGCAGCATCCCGATGACCATCGAAGTGTCGGAAGGCAAGCAGCGCTATTTCGGGGTCGGCGCGCAATATTCCACCATCGACGGCTTCGGCCTGCAGGGCTACTGGGGCCACCGCAACCTGACCGGCCGGGCGGATTCGCTGCGCATCGAGGGAGCGGTCTCCCGGCTCGGCGAAACCACCGATGTCGGCCAGCTCGACTATAGCGCCGGCATTACCTACGTGAGGCCTGCAACCCTTTATCCCTCGGCGACTTTCACCACCGGCCTGAAGATGCAAAGCCTTCATCCAGACGCCTACGATGCCGATACCGCCACCGTGAGCGCCGGGCTTGCCTACGAGCTGTCCGATCAGGATACAGTCTCCGCTGGCGGCGAAATCTCCTATGAGCAGGACAGCACCGACGCCTATGGTGATCAAAACTATCTGACGGTGGCCATCCCGCTCGAATACATCAGGGACACGCGCGATAACAAGCTGGACCCGACCGAGGGCTACCGCGCCTCGATCAGCGCCAAGCCGAGCTATGAAGCGATGGGCAGTGCGGTGTTCAGCTCCTTCGAGGGCTCGATCTCCGGCTATCAGAGCGTCGGCGCCAACAACAATGTCGTCTTCGCCGGCAAGCTTGCCCTCGGCTCGCTGCTTGGAGCCAACAGCATCGAGGACATTCCGGCCACCCGGCGCTTCTATGCCGGCGGCGGGGGCTCTGTGCGCGGCTATGCCTATCAGGAAATCACGCCCTACAACTCCAATGGCGATGCGCTCGGCGGCCGCTCCTATGGCACCGCCTCTTTCGAAGCTCGCATCAAGATCACCGATACGATCGGCATCGTGCCCTTCGTCGACATGGGCAGCGTCACCGACAGCGCGTTTCCCGACTTTTCCGATCTTCGCATTGGCGCGGGCGTCGGTGTGCGCTACGCTACGCCCTTCGGCCCCATCAGGCTCGATGTCGCCGTTCCCCTGAAGAAATATCCTGACGGTACGGCATATGGCATCTACGCCGGCATCGGCCAATCCTTCTGACCAGCCGTATGATCGGAGATCAGTTCAGCACGCGGTTACAAAATTGAGGTTACTGTCGCTCTCATGAGCATGTTGATTCGAATTTTCGGGAGATTGTTGCGCTTCGTCGGCTATGTCGTCGTGGCGATTCTCGTGCTGGCCATTATCGCCGTACTCGTCGTCGGCTTCGTGCCCGGCGCAACCGGCTATGCCGTGAACCGGGTGGCAAAGCTCGTTTCGACACCGGACCGCACCATCACGATTGCCCAGCCGTCCGGACTTCTGACCGGCAGCCTCCGGGTCGGCGCAATCACCGTTACCGATACCAAGGGCACCGTTGCGAAAGTGCAGAATCTGGCCATCGACTGGTCACCGATCTCGCTGCTGACGGGCACGTTCCATGCGGATCGCGTCGCCGCGGACGTCGTGGACCTTCAGCGCCTGCCAGTGTCGACGGTGAAAGCGGAACCTCAGGCCGCGACGAGTGAAAGCAGCGGCTTCTCGCTGCCCATCGCCGTCGATATCGGCGCCATCGCCCTGCCGGATCTGCGCATAAGCCAAGCCGTCGCCGGCCAGGATTTCGCCCTTGTGGCCAATGGCAGCGTCAAGGCGAACAACAACAGCATCGATCTCGTCCTCAATGCCAATCGCCAGGATGTTCCTGACGCCAAGCTCTCGACCAATATCTCCTTCGCGCCGGCCGAAAACCGGCTGAACCTGAAGGCCGACGTCGCCGAACCGCGCGACGGCTTGCTCGCCGGACTGCTGCATCTGCCGGGTGGCCCGGCGATCGACATCAATCTCTCCGGCGAGGGGCCGCTGTCCAACTGGGCCGGCAAGCTGCAGGCGGCACTCGACGACAAGCCGACGGTCTCGATCAACGGCCAGCACACCATGTCGGCGGACGGGCTGCATCATATTGACGTCAAGGGAGGCGGCGACGTCGATTCTCTGCTGCCACCGACCTTGCGCCCGCTGTTTGCCGGCCAGACGACGATCGACCTTTCCGCCACCTTCGACGGCAAGGGCAAGATCGATATCCAGACCGGCAATCTCGCCACCGGCAGCGTCGTCATCGCTGCCTCTGGCACGCTCGATCCCTCGGGCAACAACAGCCTCAACGCCAACCTGCTCGGCACGTCGGGTCCGGTCGATTTCCGCTGGCCGATGGAAAACGGTGAGCTGCGGGCGATGATCTCGCGCGCCGATCTCGCGCTGACGGGCGCCTCGCAATCGGCGAAGATCGATGCCAAGGCCTCACTCGAAAGCGCCAGCGCGCCACAGGGCCAGATCGGCCAGATAAATCTCAGCGCCCAAAGCGACGCCTTCAACCTGGCCACCGCGTCCGGCCCGCTGCAGCTTCGCCTCGTGGTCGGTCAGACCGCATTCGTCAGCCCCGATCTCAACCGTCTGATCCGCGCACCGATTTCGCTGACTGCGCCGCTGCAGATCTCGCCCGACACGATCGGCTTCAACAACACGACGCTGGAAAGCGCCAGCATCGGCGGCACGGTCAACGGCAAGTATACGCTGTCGTCGAAGGCGCTGACCGGCAACTTCAAGCTCTTCGCGCTGCCCGCCGTGCTGCCGGATGGCGTATCGAACAAGTTCGAGGGAACGATTTCGCTGGAAGGCCAGGTCGCCGGCACCGTGCCGACGAAGATCAACCTCTCCAATCTGGCGGTGAAATCGAATATCGGCGAAATCAACGGCAATGCCACGCTCGACGGCCAGACGCTGGCGTCGAACCTGACAGCCAAGCTGCTCGACCTCTCCAAGCTGATCCCGAATGCCGAGGGACAGGCGGATATCGGCCTCAAGACCAAGGGTCCGCTAACAGCACTCGGCATCGACGCGACGGTGAAGGCCGTCAACGTCAAGCTTGCCGGGCGATTGCTGGACACGCTCGACGTCGCGCTAACCGGAACCGCCGATCCGAATGCCCCGCAGGCGAATGTGCAGGCGAACGGCGCCATCGACGGCAAGCCGATCAGCATCACCGCCAACGCCGCCTCGCAAGGTGGCCGCACCAGCATTCCGGCGCTTGCCGTCGAGATCGGCCCCAACAAGCTGCAGGGCAAGCTGGATTTCTCGCCGAGTTTCGAACCGACCGGCGCGCTGACCTTCGATCTTCCCGATCTCAGCCTCATCGCCGCCCTCGCCGGACAAAAGGCCGCCGGCGACCTGAAGGGTACGCTCGATCTTTCCAACGCCAATGGCAAGATCGGCTTGAAGGTGGATGCCACCGGCGGCGGTATCCGCCGTGACGATCTCGTCATCGACAAACCGGCCATCGCCCTGACGGTCGATGACCTGAAATCCTTTTCCGCCAACGGCAGCATCCGCGCCGGTGCCATCGCATCCGGCGCCAATCGCATCGCCGATCTCGGCCTGACCTTCACGCAGCAGGGCAGCCGCACGGTGTTCGATCTCAAATCGACCTATGACAACGCGCCGCTCACCGCCAGCGGCAATGTCGAGACCGGCGGCGGCCAGACGGTCGTCAGCCTCGACAATTTCGCGGGTGCACCACGCACCATTCCGGTAAAGCTCGCCTCGCCCACCAAGATCACCATCAAGGACGGCACGGTCGCGCTGAACGGCCTGACCATCCAGACCGGCGGCGGCTCCGTGGTCGTCGATGGCACCGCGGGCCAGGCGCTGAACATCAACGCCAAGATCGACAACCTGCCCGCCAGCCTCGCCAATGTCTTCGCCCCGACGCTTGCCGCCGAAGGCGCGATCTCCGGCACAGTGACCGTCACCGGCAAGCCGGCTTCCCCTGTCGTCGGCTTTCAGACCAATTGGTCAGGGGCTGCCACCAGCCAGACGAAATCGGCCGGGCTCGGCCCCCTAGGCATCAAGGCGAACGGCAAATTTGCCGATAACGTCGTCACCATAGACACCAACCTGACCGGCCAGAGCGGCCTGGCGCTGAACGGAGGCGGCACGGTCGCCGTTGCCGGCAGCAAGGCGCTGGCGATGAAATTTTCCGGCAACCTGCCCTTCGACGCGCTCGCCGGCCAGCTCGCGGCACAGGGCCTGGTGATGACCGGCACGGCGAAGATCGACCTGCAGATCGGCGGCACGACCGCCGCCCCCGCTGTTACCGGCACGATCACCACCGATGGCAGCCGGCTTGTCGATGTCCGCCGCAACCTCACGCTCAACGGCCTTGCGGTTACCGTCACGCTTGACGGCAAGCAGGCGGTGATTTCACGCCTCAACGGCAATCTCGCGAGCGGCGGCAGCGTCTCGGCGAGCGGCACGGTGGGCATCGTCGCGGATAGCGGCTTTCCCGCCGATATCCAGCTGAAATTCAACAATGCCACCTATGTCGACGGTACGCTGGTGACGGCAACCGTCAACGGCACGCTCGGCATCAAGGGACCGCTGATGACCGCGCCAGTGCTGACCGGCAACCTGAAGCTCAACAAGGCGTCGATCACCGTGCCGGAAAAGCTGCCGGCCTCGCTCTCCGAGATCAACATCAAGCACAAGAATGCGCCGGCCGCGGTTACCGCCCAGTTCAAGGATCAAAAGCCACAGGCGCCGAGCAGCAAATCCACCAGCCTCGGCATCGAGATGCAAATCGACGCGCCGTCACAGATCTTCGTGCGCGGCCGCGGCATCGACGCTGAACTTGGCGGCAGCATCACGGTTCGCGGCACGGCGGCAAATCCAGTCGTCTCCGGCGGCTTCACCATGCGGCGCGGTCGCCTGACCATCCTCAGCCGCCGTCTGGATTTTACCGACACCAGCAAGATCACCTTCGGCGGCGACCTGACGCCGGCGCTCAATATGGAAGCCACTTCGTCGGTGAGCTCCACCACCATCACCGTGGATGTCACGGGCCTGGCGACCGACCCGCAGATCGGCTTTTCCTCCTCGCCCGCCCTGCCGCAGGACGAGGTGATGGCACAGCTGATTTTCGGCCAGTCGATGTCGAAGCTGTCGGCGATGCAGATCGCCCAGCTCGCCGATGCCGCCAGCCAGCTCGCCGGCGGCCGCTCCACCTCGCTGTTCGACGGTCTGCGCAGCCATCTCGGCGTCGACGATCTCGACATCTCCACGGATTCGAACGGCCAGGCGCAGGTCGGCGCCGGCAAGTACCTGAACAAGCGCACCTATATCGAACTGCAGCAGGGCTCCTCCAACAACACCAAGGCGATTATCAATCTCGACGTCGGACGCGGAGTGAAGCTGCGGGGTGCCGCCGGCTCGAATGGCGCGGGCGAAGCAGGCATCGTCTACGAGCACGAATATTAAGGCGATATGGCCGGAAAGCCTGCTCACAGGCATTCCGGCTATCAGATACGTTAATCAAGCCCCAACGGCACTGCGATGCGTATCGACAAATTCGGCAAGGCTCTTGAACACGAAGTCCACCGTCGGGATGTTCGACGGCACCGGCGTGGCTCCGCCACCGGGCCGTCCGGAACGCCGGTCGATCCAGGCGCGGGCTAGGCCCGCCTTTGCCGCCGGCACATGATCGTGATGAAGGCTCTGCGCGGTGTGAAGCACCTGCGAAGGTGCAATACCAAAATCATCGCGCAAATGATCGAGCAGATAGGTGAAATTGCGCGGATCGGGCTTGTAGGACCCGATGTCTTCAGCCGTGTAGACCGCATCGAAATTCACCCCCAGCTTCCGATTGCTGGCCGCAAAGCTGGTGCGATCGACATTCGACAGGATGATGATCTTGTAGTGCTTCTTCAGATAGCAGAGCGCGTCGGCGGAATCCGGAAAAGGCGGCCAGTCCGGAACCGACATGCCGAAGCGGTCATGCATCTCAGAGGAGACGCGCGCACCCCAGAATTTGGCCATACGCGCATGCACGACCCCGAGCAGAGAAGAATACCGCAGCGACGGCGTCTCAACCTCCTGCTCCATCTCCAGCCTGCCGAAGAGTTCGAGCGCCTCCTCACGGTCCATGGTCAGCCTGCCTTCGCTCAAGAGCGGTTGAAGAGCGTTCCAGAGGCCGGTCTCCCAATCGATGAGCGTACCGTAGCAATCGAAGGTGAGAGCCTTGAAATCAGTCAGTTTGGTCAAGCGGGTCTCCTGAAGCCAGATGTTTGTCTGGCGGAATTTCGCAGGAATCGAGACCCTTGTGATGAGGCGAAGCTCCGAATGACTTGACCGAACCTCCGATCTTCAGTCCGGAACGGACCTGCCATCTGCATCGGCATTGCGGAAGGCCGATGGGGTCAGGCCGAATCTCTGCTTGAACTGTCGGTTAAAAGACGAAGCATTTCGATAGCCGAGATCATAGGCGATTTCCGAAATCGGCAGCGATGTATTGACGAGCAGATCGACGGCACGGTCGAAGAGCTTCCGCAACTGGTATTGCCGCGGCGATTGACCGACCGTTTCCCGAAACAGCGCATGGAACTGGCTTTGCCCAAGACCGGCCTTGCGCGCCATGTTCGTCACGCTGGTCTGCCCAAGGTCGTTTCCTAGCGCGCCGGCCGCGTCAAGAACACGCCGTTCGGCCAGGCTCCGGGATGGAGCAGCCGTCGCCGGCTCCTGCTTGAGGAGCTGCAACCCGCTCAACGCCAGATGGGCAACATCCGGGGCGCGACGCCTATCCGCCTCGACCTCCCGGCCGAGCTGGTTGAAAAGCCGCCAGAGCCAAGGCTCGATCCTGACCGTCAAAGCCGACGCGTCGCTCAAGACGGATGGAACAAGCGCATCGGGAAGAGACCCAAGCTCCACGTCCATGACCATGAGGCTGCAATCGGCGCTTGGTGCGAAATTGTGCATGCGGTCCTGCGGGATGATCGCCATGCTATTGCTTGAGACGACATCGACCCGCCCTTCGACATCGACCAGCATGGAACCGCGCATGGGAAACAGAATCTGGCTATAGTCGTGACGATGACGATCCGGGCCGGCATATTGCCGGATTTCAAGATTGATTGACATGTTGACCTCGGGACAAGCCGCTCCATCTGACCGATTATGCGCGCGGGCATCGTTCGCAGTAAGTATGCTTCAGAACGAATGATCAGACCACCGCTGCGGGCTCGTACTTAAAATCCCATCTTGCTCGTTTTCAGCAAGATATTAGACTCCGTCGTGTTGATGCCATTGATGAGCCGGATGCGGCGCAGCGTTTCGTCGAAGGAGGCAAGGTCGCGATCTTCGAGTTCGGCGATGAAATCCCACTTGCCGTTGGTGCTGTGCAGCGCCCTCACCTGCGGCAGGCCACGAAGCTGATCGGCGACCTTGTCCGCAAGCTTGCCGAGCACTTCGATGAGCACGATGGCGCGGACGCCGGCGGCGCGGGTTTCGTGGCCGGTTCGGATGGTGAAGGCGGTGATGGTGCCGGTGTCGACCAGCCGCTCGATGCGGGAAGTAACGGTCGCGCGCGAGGTGCCGGTCGCGGCCGCAAGCGAAGAGACGGAAGCGCGGGCGTTGTGACGCAATGCACTCAGGAGGTCGCGGTCAAGATCATCCATGGACTTATCATTCTGTCAAAACGAACTTATCAATCTGTCGAAAACTACTCGATTTTCGACAATTTTCCATCTTTTTGCTGTCGCCTCCCTAGCCAATAATGCGAATCAACAGCCCTAACCCTTTGGAGCGCCGCCGATGAGCGTAGAACCCACATCCGTCACCCTGATCGGCGTTCCGCTTGAGGAAGGCTCCGGCCGTCGCGGCGCCAGCATGGGGCCGACTGCCCTGCGCATTGCCGGCATCGCGACAATGCTGACAGAGCTCGACCATCGCGTCACCGACAGCGGCGACCTGCATCCAGCCCCCGCCGCCGACCTGCCGGACGATCCGAAAGCGCATCATCTAAAGATCGTCGGCGCCTTCACCCGCGCGCTTGAAGCCAAGGTCTATGACGTCGCTTCATCCGGCGGATTCCCGCTGATCCTCGGCGGCGACCACAGCCTTTCGATGGGCAGCGTTTCCGGCATGGCGCGCCATGCGGCAGAGGTCGGCCGGCCACTCTTCGTGCTCTGGCTGGACGCGCATTCGGACTTCAATTCGCCGGCGACATCGCCATCGGGCAATATTCACGGCATGCCCGTCGCGTTCTTCTGCGGCCAGGCGGAGATCGCCAATGTGCTGCCGGCCGGGCGGCCGCTGGTCGATCCGAAGAAGGTCTTCCAGGTCGGCATCCGCTCCGTTGATCCGCACGAGCGCGAGCAGATCCGCGAGCACGGCGTCAACGTCTTCGACATGCGCTCGCTCGACGAACAGGGTGTGGCCGCGATCATGCGCCGGGTGCTCGACACGGTCAGCGCCGCCAACGGCCTGCTGCATGTCAGCTTCGACGTCGATTTCATCGATCCGGACATCGCGCCGGGTGTCGGAACGACGGTGCCGGGCGGCGCGACCTATCGCGAAGCCCATCTGATCATGGAAATGCTGTCCGATAGCGGCCTCGTCTCATCGCTCGATCTCGTCGAGCTCAATCCCTTCCTGGACGATCGCGGCAAGAGCGCCCGCGTCCTGGTGGAGATGGCGGCAAGCCTGTTCGGCCGACGCATCTTCGACCGCCCGACAAGGGCCGCATAGTTCTGGGGGAAGCTACCATGAGCGCACCAGCCGATCTGATTGCCACCGAGCAGCGTCTCGGCGCCCATAACTACAAGCCGCTCGACGTCGTGCTCACCCGCGGCGAAGGCGTCTATGTCTGGGATACGGACGGCAAGCGCTATCTCGATTGCCTCTCGGCCTATTCGGCGGTCAACCAGGGTCATTGCCACCCGAAGATCCGCGAGGCGATGATCGAGCAGGCCGGCAAGCTGACGCTCACCTCCCGCGCCTTCCGCAACGACCAGCTCGCCTATCTCTATGAGGAACTGGCGGCGCTCACCGGCTCCCACAAAATCCTGCCGATGAACTCCGGCGCCGAAGCGGTCGAGACCGCGATCAAGGCGGTGCGCAAATGGGGCTACGAGGTCAAAGGCGTGCCGGAAAACCAGGCGGAGATCGTCGTCTTCGCCGACAATTTCCATGGCCGGACGCTGAGCATCATCAGCTTCTCGACCGATCCGGATGCCCGCGCTGGCTTCGGTCCCTATACGCCGGGTTTCCGCGTCGTGCCCTTCGGCGACGCCGATGCCTTCGCCGCCGCGATCAACAGCAACACTGTTGCGGCGCTGATCGAGCCGATCCAGGGCGAAGCCGGCGTCATCATCCCGCCTGCCGGTTATTTCACCCGTTTGCGCGAACTTTGCACTGCCAACAAGATCACGCTCATCCTGGACGAGATCCAGACCGGCCTCGGCCGCACCGGCAAACTACTGGCCGAGGAACACGAGGGCATCGAAGCCGACGTAACGCTGATCGGCAAGGCCCTGTCGGGCGGCTTCTATCCGGTCTCCGCCGTCCTCTCCAATTCCGAGGTGCTCGGCGTGCTGAAACCCGGACAACACGGCTCCACCTTTGGCGGCAATCCGCTCGCCTGCGCCGTCGCCCGCGCGGCTCTGCGCGTTCTCACCGAAGAAGGCATGATCGAGAATGCCGCCGTCATGGGGGATTATTTCCTCGAAGGCCTGCGCTCGATCCGCTCCAACATCGTCAAGGATGTTCGCGGGCGTGGCCTGATGCTGGCGGTGGAACTGGTGCCGGAAGCCGGTGGCGCGCGGCAATATTGCTATCAATTGAAGGACCTCGGCCTGCTCGCCAAGGACACTCACGACCATACGATCCGCCTGGCTCCGCCGCTGGTCATCACCCGTAATCAGGTCGACTGGGCGCTGGAACAGATCGACAAGGTCCTGGCGCGCTGAGCTCAACCTTTAGAAGAAACTAAACTACTAAAGAGCCGAAATCTCTTCCATAGGTTTAGGTTTGAGCAACATTCTTACGCTATCGTCCTGAATAGAGCGCCGGATTCGGCGCCATGCGTCAACGGGAAGAATGTTCATGGCCACGATCAATTCCACCAGCTTCAGCGGCGATACGCTGGAGATCATTGCCTTCCGGCTTCACGATCAGGAATTCTGCGTCAAGACCACCACGATCCGCGAAATTCGCGGCTGGGCGCCGTCGACGCCGATCCCGCATGCACCGGCCGATGTCATCGGCGTCATGAACCTGCGCGGCTCAGTCATCCCAATTATCGATCTCGCCTACAAGCTGGGCATGGAGAGCACGGTCGCCAATGAACGCAGCGCCATCGTCGTGGCTGAAGTCCATAACATGGTCATCGGCATGCTGGTCGATCGCGTCTCCGACATTCTGACGATCGCTGCCGACCAGGTCCAGCCCGTCCCCGAAGTCACCGCTTCCTTCGACCGCGCCTACTGCGAAGGCATCATCGCCACCGAAAACGGCATGATCTGCTTCCTGAACCTTGCCAAGATGTTCAAGGAAGGCGAAGCCGAAGAACTCGCCGCCTGAGCGTCTGCTTTTCATTTCAGTCCCCACGAAAAAGCCGCCCCGGTCGTCCGGGACGGCTTTTTTCATGCAAGTAGCGTGCCGGTTTCAGCCGAACAGTGCAAAAGTGCTTCTGATCGTCACCCAGACGCCCCAAAGCAACGGGATGCCGACGATCGCCCAGGCGATCAGCGCCTTGCCGTCGAACCCGCCCTTGCCGATGCCGAAGGAGCCCGTCGGGCCGGCATTGGCGGCGGCAGTCTTTGCCTGCAGCGCGGCCACTTCCTCATCCGACATGAACCACTTGTCCGCAAGCGGCCTCACCAGCGAGTTGGCAATCAGGCCCAGCGCCAGCATGCCGGCGAGGATATACATAGTGAAGGTATAGAGCTGCGCGCCTTCGACGCCAGCAGCCTTCTGTGCTTCACGGATGTAATTGACCACCACCGGGCCGACGATCCCGGCCGTGGCCCAGGCCGTCAGCAGCCGGCCATGGATGGCACCGACGAATTGCGTGCCGAAGATATCGGCAAGATAGGCCGGGATGGTGGCAAAGCCGCCGCCATACATCGAGAGAATGATGCAGAGGGCGCCGACGAACAGGACCTTGCTGTGAATGCCCGCCGCCCAGGGAGCAAGCAGGTAAAGCGCAATGCCGATGAGGAAGAAGCAGTAGTAAGTGTTCTTGCGGCCGATCTTGTCGGAGAGCGATGCCCAGAAGAAGCGACCGCCGATATTGAAGAGCGACAAGAGACCGGCAAAGCCCGCGGCAATCGCTGCGATGGCCGCCACCTGTTCCTTGCTGAGATCGCCGAACTTCACATCCGGCAGGCCGATCAGCGCACCGCCGAAGATTTCCTGCAGCATCGGCGAGGCCATGCCGATGACGCCGATACCGGCAGAAACGTTGAGGCACAGTACCGCCCAAATCAGCCAGAACTGCTTGGTCTTATGGGCGTTGCGCAGATGCACATGCTTGGTCGTGATCATCGTGCTCTTGGCGGCGGGCGGCGTCCATCCCTCAGGACGCCAGCCGGCCGGCGGCAGGCGATAGCCGAAGGCGCCGCCCATCATGAAGACGAAATAGATCGCTGCCATGACGATGAAGGTCTGCCAGACGCCGACCGAACCATCGACGCGGAAATTGGTCATCAGCAGGTTGGCGAGCGGCGCGCCGATCATTGCTCCACCGCCGAAGCCCATGATCGCCATGCCCGTCGCCATGCCGCGCCGGTCGGGGAACCATTTGATCAACGTCGAGACCGGCGAGATATAGCCGAGGCCAAGCCCGATGCCGCCGATCACGCCCGCGCCGATCCACATCAGCCAGAGTTGATGATAAATGACGCCGACCGCAGCAATCAGGATGCCGCCACACCAGCAGCAGGCCGAGACGACACCGGCCTTGCGCGGGCCGGCCCGTTCCAGCCAACCGCCCCAGATGGCGGCGGAGGAGCCGAGCAGCACGAAGAACAGCGTATAGATCCAGCCGAGATCGCTGACGCGCCAGTCGCAGCTTGTCGTGACCAAAGCAGAAAGGAGATTGAGGCTGGCGCATTCAGCCGAAGGCGGCGTCGTTGTGCCGAGCGCCTTCGACAGCGGCAGCCAGAAGACGCTGAAGCCATAGGCCATGCCGATGCAAAGATGGATCGCCAGGGCCGCCGGCGGCACCAGCCACCGGTTGAAGCCAGGCTTGGCGATAATGCGCTCGCGATCGAGCAGTCCTGGCGCCGCCGCGCCCCTTGAAATATCCGTTTCCGCAGTCGCCATGAACAACCCTCCTTGTTTCAGAGACCTGAATTCCCCAATAATTCCGCCTTGTACAGCAGCTACGGACAGATTTCCCTCTCCATCCAATAGAATTTAAAAATCAAAGACAAAGGCCGGATCAGTCTTGCTTGGCCGGCTCCGGTCTGTGGATCAGCGCGGAGGCCTCGATGACGAGAGGGCTCAAGTCGCTGTCTCCATGATCGATGATCTCGAAAAGCTGACGCCGCATGCGCGGCTCCCAGAATTTGTTGATATGCGTCGCGACACCCTGCGCCGATTCATGCGCCGGCTGCGTCTTGAAGAAGGTGGCGATCTGGTTGGCCATATAGACGAGCTTCGTC
Source organism: Rhizobium sp. AP16 (assembly GCF_000281735.1). Taxonomy (NCBI): domain Bacteria; kingdom Pseudomonadati; phylum Pseudomonadota; class Alphaproteobacteria; order Hyphomicrobiales; family Rhizobiaceae; genus Rhizobium; species Rhizobium sp. AP16. The sequence continues at coordinate 40,627 of NZ_AJVM01000004.1, forward strand.
GCGGTCTTGCCGTGTGGTGTTTCGTCAGGCGACATCGGCGATGCTCCCCGGAGTAATGCGCTGCGGATGGGTGAAAATCTCGAAATCGTCGCCGCGCACCAGCGCCACTAGCGTCATGCCGGCCTCGTCAGCCGTGCGGATGGCAAGTGCTGTCGGCGCGGAGATGGCGACTAGAACAGAACTGCCCAGGATCGCCGCCTTCTGCACCATCTCGACCGACAGCCGGCTGGTGACCGCAACGACGCCGTCGGCGCCCCTGTGACCGGAGCGAATGACGGCGCCGCAGAGCTTGTCCAGCGCATTGTGCCGCCCGACATCCTCGCGCACGGCGATCAGCCCCTGCCCCTGAATATAAAAGCCTGCCCCGTGCACGGCGCGTGTCTCGCGATGCAAAGGCTGCGCGTCATTAAGTAGCGCGATGGCGCGAACGATATCCTCGTGCGACAGCGTAAGTTCGACGGCAGAAACATCCGGCACCTTGCGCACCGCCTGCTCGATCGACTCGATGCCGCAAAGGCCGCAGCCGACCGGCCCGGCCATATGCCGCCGCCGGATACGCAGCGCATCGGCCACGTCATCGACCAGGACGACCTGCACATCGATCCCCTGCTCGTCTTCGACCAGTTCGACAGCGGCGATCTGACCGATATCGGTAATGATGCCCTCGGTCAGGCTGAACCCGATGGCGAAATCCTCGAGATCGTCAGGTGTTCCCATCATCACCGCATGCGAAGAGCCGCCATAGGAAAAGGCGATCGGCACCTCTTCTGGCACGATGCGCGAGCCGGAGCGGACGACGCCGTTGCGGCGCGCGGTTTCGGGAACGGTGGTGGTGGGTTTGAATTGGGTCATCGGCTTGTCGGGGTATCTCTCCACACATCCATCCTCACTCCGCAGCCTCCATTTTCTCGACAATCCGGCGAGACTGCCGGGCCTGTTCGTCATAGTCGATCTGCCATTGCGACGGGCCGTTCGATGGCGAGACTTGGACGGCCGTGACCTTATATTCCGGGCAATTGGTTGCCCAGTCGGAATAGTCGGTCGTGATGACATTCGCCTGCGTATCGGGATGATGGAAGGTCGTATAGACGACGCCCGGCGCAACGCGGTCGGTGATCAGCGCTCTGAGCGTCGTATCGCCGGAGCGGCTGGCAAGCTTGATCCAGTCGCCCTCGCGAATGCCGCGCTGCTCGGCATCGTGCGGATGCATCTCCAGCCGGTCCTCGGAATGCCACATGACATTTTCGGTGCGCCGCGTCTGCGCGCCGACATTGTACTGGCTGAGGATACGCCCGGTCGTCAGCAGCAGCGGGAAGCGCGGGCCGGTGCGTTCGTCGGTCGCGACATATTCGGTGCGGATGAACTTGCCCTTGCCGCGCACGAAACCGTCGACATGCATGATCGGCGAGCCCAATGGCGTCTTCTCGTTGCAGGGCCACTGCACCGAGCCCATCTTCTCCAGATAGTCGTAGGAGACCAGGGCAAAGCTCGGCGTCGTTGCGGCGATTTCATCCATGATTTCGGAGGGATGCTGATAGTTCCAGCCAAGTCCCATGGCCTGCGCCATCTTCTGCGTCACTTCCCAGTCGGCATAGCCGTTGCGCGGGCTCATCACCTTGCGCACGCGGTTGATGCGACGCTCGGCATTGGTGAAGGTGCCATCCTTTTCCAGGAAGGTCGAGCCGGGCAGGAACACATGGGCGTAGTTGGCCGTCTCGTTCAGGAAAAGATCGTGGACGATAACGCATTCCATCGCGGCAAGGCCGGCGGCGACATGCTTGGTGTCCGGATCGGACTGCAGGATGTCTTCGCCCTGAATGTAGAGGCCCTTGAACGTGCCGTCGACGGCGGCATCGAGCATGTTGGGGATGCGCAGGCCCGGTTCGTTGTTGAGCTTCACGCCCCAGAGCTTTTCGAAGATATCGCGGGTCGCATCGTCGGAGATATGGCGATAGCCCGGTAGTTCGTGCGGGAAGGAGCCCATATCGCAGGAGCCCTGGACGTTGTTCTGGCCGCGCAACGGGTTCACGCCGACACCGGGGCGGCCGATATTGCCGGTCACCATCGCAAGATTGGCGATCGCCATGACCGTGGTCGAGCCCTGGCTGTGCTCGGTGACCCCAAGACCGTAGTAGATCGCGCCATTACCGCCCTTGGCGAAGAGGCGGGCAGCGCCGCGCACCAGATCGGCGGGAACGTTGGTGAATTTTTCCGTCTCTTCCGGGCTATGGTGCGGCTCGGCAACGAAAGCAGCCCAATCCTCGAATTCCGACCAGTCGCAACGCTCGCGAATGAATTTTTCGTCGAACAGGCCCTCGGTGACGATGACATGGGCAAGCGCCGTCAGCAGGGCGACATTGGTGCCGGGCTTGAGCGGCAGGTGATAACTCGCCTCGACATGCGGCGTACGCACCAGATCGATGCGGCGCGGATCGATGACGATCAGCTTGGCGCCCTGACGCAGCCGCTTCTTCAGGCGCGAGCCGAAGACCGGATGGCCATCGGTCGGATTGGCGCCGATAACGATGACAACGTCGGAATGCTCAACGCTGTCGAAATTCTGCGTACCGGCTGAGGTGCCGAAGGCCTGGCCGAGGCCGTAGCCGGTCGGCGAGTGGCAGACGCGGGCGCAGGTATCGACATTGTTGTTGCCGAAACCGGCGCGTATCAGCTTCTGCACCAGGAAGGTTTCTTCGTTGGTGCAGCGCGACGAGGTGATGCCACCGACGGATTCGCGGCCATATTGATACTGGATGCGCCGGATTTCCGTGGCAACATGGGCGAAGGCCTCATCCCAAGTGACTTCGCGCCAGGGGTCGGTGATCTTCTCGCGCACCATCGGATTGAGAATGCGGTCCTTGTGGGTCGAATAGCCGTAGGCGAAGCGGCCCTTGACGCAGGAATGGCCGCGATTGGCCTGGCCATCCTTCCACGGCACCATTCGGACCAGCTCCTCGCCGCGCATCTCCGCCTTGAAGGAACAGCCGACGCCGCAATAGGCGCAGGTGGTGACGACGGAATGCTCCGGCTGGCCGATCGCGATCACCGACTTCTCCGTCAGCGTCGCCGTCGGGCAGGCCTGGACGCAGGCGCCACAGGAAACGCACTCGCTGTCGATGAAATGCTCATGCATGCCGGGCGACACACGCGAACCGAAACCGCGGCCTTCGATGGTCAGCGCGAACGTCCCCTGCACCTCTTCGCAGGCGCGCACGCAACGCGAGCAGACGATGCACTTCGAAGGGTCATAGGTGAAATAGGGATTGGACTCGTCCTTCGGCATCCATTTCAGATTGATGTCGCCGCTATTGCGTGCCTTGACGTGATTGTCGCCCTCGTAGCCATAGCGCACATCGCGCAGGCCGACGGCGCCGGCCATGTCCTGCAGCTCGCAGTCGCCATTGGCGGCGCAGGTCAGACAGTCGAGCGGATGGTCGGAGATATAGAGCTCCATCACGCCACGGCGGATATCCTTCAGCCGGTTGGTCTGGGTGTGCACTACCATGCCCGGCGAAACCGGCGTCGTGCAGGACGAAGGCGTGCCGTTGCGGCCTTCGATCTCGACGAGACAGAGGCGACAGGAGCCGAAAGCATCTACCATGTCGGTGGCACAGAGCTTCGGCACCTGAATGCCGGCTTCCATCGAGGCGCGCATGATCGATGTGCCCTCGGGCACGGTGATCGGACGACCATCGACGGTCAGCGTCACCATGGTTTCGGAGCGGGAGGCAGGCGTGCCGTAGTCGATTTCGGGAACGAGGGACATGGTCTTACTCCGCCGCTTCAATCAAAGGGACCGGAGAGAAATCCTCCGGAAAATGCGTCATCGCGCTCATCACTGGATAGGGCGTGAAGCCCCCAAGCGCACAGAGCGAACCGAACTTCATCGTGTTGCAGAGATCGGCGAGCAGAACCCGGTTCTTTTCCGGCTCGATCCCACACGCGATCTTGTCGGCTGTCTCCACACCGCGCGTCGAACCGATGCGGCAGGGCGTGCACTTGCCACAGCTTTCGACCGCGCAGAACTCCATGGCGAAGCGCGCCTGCTTCAGCATGTCGGCGGTGTCGTCGAAGACAACGATGCCGGCATGGCCAATCAGGCCGTCCTTCGCGGCGAAGGACTCGTAGTCAAATGGCGTGTCGAACAAGGCGCGCGGGAAATAGGCGCCGAGCGGCCCCCCGACCTGCACCGCCTTCACCGGCCGGCCACTCGCCGTGCCGCCGCCAATCTTGTCGATGATATCGCCGAGCGAGAGGCCGAAGGCCGTCTCATAAAGGCCGCCATGCTTGACGTTGCCGGCGATCTGTAACGGGATCGTACCGCGCGAACGGCCCATGCCGAAGTCCCGATAGAAGGTCGCTCCCTTGTCCATGATCACAGGCACGGAGGCGAGCGAGATGACATTGTTGATGACGGTCGGACAGTCGAACAGACCCTTATGCGCCGGCAGCGGCGGCTTGGCGCGCACGATGCCGCGCTTGCCCTCCAGGCTGTTGAGCAGCGCCGTCTCCTCGCCGCAGACATAGGCGCCGGCGCCGGTGCGGATCTCGATATCGAAGGCCTTGCCGGAGCCGAGAACGGAAGCGCCGAGAATACCGGCCTTGCGTGCGATTTCGACAGCCTCAGTCATCGCGGCAATCGCATGCGGATATTCCGAGCGCGTATAGACAAAACCCTTGGTTGCGCCGGTCGCAAGGCCAGCGATCGCCATGCCCTCGATCAGCACGAAGGGATCGCCCTCCATGATCATCCGGTCGGCGAAGGTACCGCTATCGCCCTCGTCGGCATTGCAGACGATGTATTTGCGCGCTCCCGGCGCATCGAGCACGGTCTTCCACTTGATGCCGGTCGGAAAGCCCGCACCGCCACGGCCGCGCAGGCCGGAGTCGGTAACCTCTTTGACGATATCGGCTGATATCATGCCGACAGCGCGATGCAGGCCCTTGAGGCCGCCATGGGCTTCGTAGTCTTCCAGCGAAAGGGGATCGGTGATGCCGCAGCGGGCAAAGGTCAGGCGGGTCTGTTCCCTGAGGAATGGGAGGCTTTCGACCTCCCCAAGACAGAGCGGATGCTCGCCGCCTTCAGCGAGCCCAGCGTCGAACAGTGCTCGCACATCCTTGGCCTTCACCGGCCCATAGCCGATGCGCTTGCCGCCGACTTCGACTTCAACCAGGGGCTCCAACCAGAACATGCCACGCGAGCCATTGCGCACAATCTGCGCATCCAGGCCACGGCTGGCAATCTCCTGCGCGATAGCCTTGGCTACCTTCTCGGCACCGAGGGATAGAGCTGCCGCATCGCGGGGAACGTAAATCTTCACCGTCATCGCCGCGCCTCCCTTACGAGGTCTTCCGCACCCTCGTCATCCAGTCGGCCATGCAGCTCGCCATCCAGCATCGCCGCAGGCGCACAGGCACAGAGCCCGAGACAGTAGACCGGCTCCAGCGTCACGCTGCCATCAAGCGTCGTCTGATGAAAATCGATGCCGAGCAGCCGCTTGACGCGCTCAGCCAGCTGATCGCCGCCCATCGACTGACAGGCCTCGGCGCGACAGAGTTTCAGGACATGTCGGCCGGCGGGATGATCGCGATAGTCATGATAGAAGGTCATGACGCCGTGCACTTCGGCGCGCGACAAATTCAATGCCTTGGCGATCAGCGGCAGCGTATCCTGCGGCACGTAGCCGAACTCTTCCTGGATCCCGTGCAGGATCGGCAGAAGCGGACCTTCCATCGATTTCATAGTTTCGATAATGACGCCGGCACGGGCCGCGATCGCGCCCGAGCCAAGATGCAAACTCATAAGCAGCCCTCCCAGGCTTCTCCTCCGTAAACGCACGACGACGCGGGCCTACATTCAGAGAGTCGCAGGGAAGAAGCGAGGGATCAATAAGGCAGTCTCGTCAAACGATAGAAAATTCCTATCGACCTTTATCGCTCTCCGCGAGCAATCGCGCCTCGTGCAACAGGGCCGAGACGAGCGGGGTAAACGGCTCACGATGGGTGGCGACCAGGCCGACGAGATGTTCGGCATCCGGCTCGGTGATCGGGATCTTGCGAATATCGGCGGGAAAACCGAAGGAATCGGCGATATTCTTCGGCATGATGCTCGCCCAGCGCCCGGTCTGGACATGGGAAAACAACACGATCATCGAATTGGATTCCAGCGTCGGTCTGGCCGTCGCGCCGGCTTCGGCAAGGTGCCGATTGATGATGCGGCGGTTCTGCATGTCTGCGGTCAATAGACAAAGCCGAAGATCTCCGACTTCTTTCCAGGTCACACTCGCGCGCTCGGAGAGCGGACTGCCCGCCGCCGTGATCAGATGATAACGCTCGGCATAAAGCGGCACGCTAGTGACGCGCCCAAGCGGCTCGTTTTCCAGATAGGTGATGCCGGCATCGATCTCGAGATTTTCGAGCAGGCTCAGCACCTGCAGCGAATTGCGCGAGATGATGGAGAAGGTGACATCGGGATGCCGCTCCTGAAACGGCGCGGTGATCTTCGGCACCATGGCAAGCGCCGTTGGGATAGCCGCGATACGGATATGGCCGGCAAGGCCCTTGTGCGCCGCCCGCATCTCCTCGCGCATCGTCCTGGCGTCACCAACGATCCGCCGCGCCCATTCGAGCACCCGCTGCCCTTCCGGGGTCAACCCCTGGAAGCGGGAGCCACGACTGACAAGCATGACCCCGAGCTGATCCTCCAGCTGCCGGATCGCCGCCGACAAGGTCGGCTGCGTCACACCGCATTCCTCCGCGGCACGGCCGAAATGCTTCTGGTTGGCAAGCGCGATGAAGAATTCCAGCTTGTCGATCATTCAACTCTCCCGAGAGGAAGAGTTAAACGGCCCAAGGCATGAGCGCAACATTGGAAAAGGAGAGGCGGAACCAACAGAGGCCACAGCCTTCCCTTTCAGATCAGATCGCCGGGTTCCCACTCACGGATGAGGATCGGGAAACCCATGCCGCTCGGAAAGTGCGGCAAGGATCTTGTCCTTGTCGGAAATGAAGGCACGCCCCTCAAACACGCCGGTTTGATATTTCGACGTTTCACCATCCGCCAACACCAGCAGCGGCAGAGACTGATTTCCCTCCCCGACCAACGCGATGACGGGAAGCCTTGGCCGCGGCCACGCAACCCGCTCGACATCAAGCCGTTGTGCCAGCGCGGGAAATGACGCCAGAACCCCTTCCATCAAGGCACAATGCCAGCAATAGAAGCGCCGGCCGGGATAAGCGGGGTCCTCAAAATCGGGGCGCAGTAAAAAGAGTTTATCGCGGGTCATCATCGGTTCCGTCTATCTCGAACGATGGAAAGCTCTGCAATCCGTACGCGGCAAGCATCTCCTGCCGCCACGATCAGGAATCGAAACCGCAGAAAACCTCCCGCAGCGATTCGACCACGTCGCAGATTTCGGTACCGGCGACAGCATAATAGACGAGCCGGCCCTCGCGGCGTGTTTCGACCAGCTTCTCCAGCCGCAGCCGCGCCAGATGCTGCGACACCACCGCCTGCTGCAGACCGAGGATAGCCTCGATCTCCATCACGGTCTTTTCTTGCTTGGCCAACAGGAAGAGAATGATCAGGCGTGTCTCGTGCGACAGGGCCTTCAACAAAACGCTCGCCCGTCTGGCCCTCGCGTTCAGTTCTTCAACACTATGCTCCGTAATACCGCCAGGCGGTGGAGACAACGACATAGGACAGCCTCAGGCGATAAATTCGCATACAGATATGCGTATAATATTATGAATTGGGTGCCCGTTCAAAAAATGGCGGAGCACCAAAAAAGGTCCATTTTATCAGCAGATAAGCTGCCCGCCATTAATCTCGATCACCTGCCCGGTGATGTAGCCGGATAAGCTCGGCGCCGCCAGGAAAAGATAGGTGGGCGCGCAATCTTCCGCCGTGCCCAGGCGCTGCAATGGAATAGACCGGCGTGTCTGCTCCAGCTTCTCCTTCGAGGAATAACGCTCGTGGAAATCGGTGGCGATGGTTCCCGGCGACACGCAGTTCACCCGGATGCCGTCCGGCGCCAGCTCCCGCGCCAGCGCTTTCGAATAGGTGGCGACGAAAGCCTTGGAGGCGGAATAGATCGCCGATCCCGGACTGCCGCCGGTGAGCGCCGAGATCGACACCGTATTGACGATCGCCGCCTGCCCGGCGCTCCTGAGCTGCGGCAGCAAGGCCCTTGTCACCTCTACAACGGAGGTCTGGTTGAGCTGGACGATCCGGCCATATTGCTCGTCGGTCAATTCACCGGCGGGAAAGCGGCCGAGCATGGTGCCGGCATTGTTGACCAGCACGTCGATACGGTCGAACACGCCCGCAGCCGCAGCGGCGAAATCCTTCGTGCCGTTCTCGCTGCTAAAGTCGGCCGGAATGAGAAAAGCGCGGCGATCGAGTTCGGCCTCCAGCAGAAAATCCGGCAGCTCGCGTTTGCCGTCACGCCCGACATGGACGAGAACGCGCGCACCGCAATCGAGAAACTGCCGCGCCACCTCCAGCCCGATGCCGCGGCCGGCGCCGGTGATCACGACGTTGCGATTTTCGAATAGCTTCGGATGAAACATGATGGCCCTCTCAAATCGCAGAATCCGCGCACCGACAATTGCGGAATTTTCACTTTATCATATGATGATGAAAAAACGAAAGAAAGGGAGCGCAGATTATGTTCCTATCGGGACGGCAAACAGAGATTCTGGAGATCGCCAAGACTGAGGGGCGCGTGCTGGTGGAAGAACTGGCGTCGCGCTTTTCCGTGACACCGCAGACCATCCGCAAGGACCTGAACGATCTCTGCGACGGACGTGTCCTGTCGCGGGTCCACGGTGGTGCGATTTTTCCGGGCGGCACGGAAAACGTCAAATATGAAGCACGCCGCTCTATCGCCGCCCCGGAAAAGCAGGCGATCGGCCGGGCTGCTGCCGGGCTCATTCCCAATAACAGCTCGCTTTTCATCAATATCGGTACGACGACCGAAGCGGTCGGCGAGGCTCTTCTCGGTCATCACGAATTGATGGTTATCACCAACAATATCAATGTTGCCAATAAGTTGCGGATTTTTCCATCGATCGAGGTCGTCATCGCCGGCGGCGTCGTGCGCGGCTCGGACGGCGGCATTGTCGGCGAGGCGGCGGTTGATTTCATCCGGCAGTTCAAGGTGGACTATGCCGTCATCGGCACCTCCGCCATCGATGCCGACGGCGCGCTTCTCGATTTCGATTTCCGCGAAGTGAAAGTGGCGCAGGCGATCATCGCCAATGCCCGCCATGTCATCCTGGTGGCCGACAGCACCAAGTTCGAACGCACCGCCCCGGTCCGCATCGGCCATCTGTCGCAGGTCCATACCTTCGTCACCGACGAATGTCGGATCGAATCCGTGCGTATCGCCGCCGCCGAACACGGCGTTCGCCTGGTCGAAACCGCACGCCGGCAGAGTTGACCATACGCAGAGCCCATCAAGAAACGTTCGTTTGACATTCGTATTGATTTCGCTTTAGATGGATTGATTTTCGAATTATCCATCTTCCAAGATGGCGGGGGCTTTGCGGAGGGGCGCGTGAGCGAGCAGATCCACGACATTTTCGTCATTGGCGGCGGCATCAACGGCTGCGGCATCGCCCGTGACGCCGTCGGGCGCGGCTACAAGGTCGCGCTTGCCGAAATGAACGATTTCGCCTCCGGCACCTCGTCCGGCGCCACCAAGCTGATCCACGGCGGCCTGCGCTATCTCGAACATTACGAATTCCGCCTGGTGCGCGAATCACTGATGGAGCGCGAAGTGCTCTGGGCGATGGCGCCGCACATCATCTGGCCGATGCGTTTCGTCCTGCCTTATCACAAGGGCGGCATCCGTCCGGCCTGGCTCATCCGCCTCGGCCTTTTCCTTTACGACCATCTCGGCGGCCGCAAGCTGCTGCCACCGACGGCGACGCTCGACATGAAGACCGATCCAGCGGGCAAACCGCTGAAGTCGCTGTTCACCAAGGCCTTCGAATATTCCGACGGCTGGGTGGATGACGCCCGCATGGTCGTGCTCAACGCCCGCGACGCCGCCGATCGCGGTGCCACGATCATGCCGCGCACCAAGGTCATATCGGCCCGCCGCGACGGCGCCCTCTGGACGATCGAAACTGAGGACACCGTCACCGGCGAGAAGCGCCTCTTCAAGTCGCGTATGCTGATCAATGCCGCCGGCCCCTGGGTCGATCATGTCCTCTCCGACGCCTTCGGCACCAACCAGGCCCACAATGTCCGCCTGGTGCAAGGCAGCCACATCGTCGTCCGCAAAAAATTCAACGATCCGCGCGCCTATTTCTTCCAGAATCCGGATAATCGCATCATCTTCGCCATCCCCTACGAACAGGACTTCACCCTGATCGGCACGACGGACCGCGACTATAAGGACGATCCGAAGGATGTGAGGATTTCCGAAGAGGAAACCACCTATCTCTGCAACGCCGCCAGCGAATATTTCAAGGAGCCGGTTCGCCCCGAGGATATCGTCTGGACCTATTCCGCCGTGCGTCCGCTCTATGACGACGGCGCCACCAAGGCGCAGGAAGCGACCCGCGACTACGTGCTGAAGGTCGAGGGCGCGGAAGGTCAGGCACCGCTGCTCAACGTGTTCGGCGGCAAGCTCACCACCTATCGTCGCTTGAGCGAACATGCGCTGGAAAAGATCGGCGAAGCCATCGGCCTCAAGGGCACGCCATGGACGGCCAAGAGCTCCCTACCCGGCGGCGATTTCCCGGCCACGGGTTACGAAGCCGAAGTGGTCAAGCTGAAGGCGCGTTATCCCTTCCTCACCGACCCGCACGCCCGCCGGCTGGTGCGCCGCTACGGCACCCGCGCCACCATGATCCTCGGAGACGCAAAAACCATCGCCGATCTCGGCCGCAGCTTCGGCAGCGATCTCTACGAGGCGGAAGTGCGCTATCTGATGGCACATGAATGGGCCTACACCGCCGCCGATGTCCTCTGGCGCCGTTCGAAGAAGGGCCTGTACCTCTCGAAAGACCAGGCCGCTGCGCTGGACGACTACATGGCCGGCACGCGGGTCCACGCATAAGTTCCCACCCCCTTACCCTTCGGGATCGAGTAATCTCGGTCCCGGCCCTTCCTCGGCCAGCACATCCCAGGGATTGCGCAACGGACAGCTTTGCATCGAAAGACAGCCGCAGCCAATGCAGCCGTCGAGCTGGTCGCGCAGGCCTTGCAGTCGCCTGATCCGCGCATCCAGATCGTTCTTCCATTGCGCCGATAGATCCCGCCAGTCGGCACCCGTCGGCGTCCGGCTTTGCGGCAGCGTGTCGAGCGCTGCCTGGATCTCGGCAAGCGGGATACCCACGCGCTGCGCCACCTTGATCACCGCCACGCGGCGCAGTACCTCGCGGGCGTAACGCCGCTGGTTGCCACGACTGCGGTGGCTCTCGATCAGCCCCTTTGCCTCGTAGAAATGCAGCGCCGAGACGGCAACGCCGCTACGTGCCGCCACCTCGCCCACCGTCAACAATCTGGAAAATGTTTCAGAGTCTATTTTTGTCATGACAGACTATTGACCTCAACTTTACTTGAGGTTTTATAGCTCTTGCTCCGAAGCGCGTAAAGCAGGAGCAACGCATGACAGAACCCACCCGCCTGGCAATCCTCTACGGCAGCACCCGCAAGGGCCGGCTATGCGACCGCGTGGTCAATTGGGTCGTCCGGGAACTGGCGCACTATCCGCTCATCGACATCGACGTCATCGATCCGCTCGATTTCGGCCTGCCGGTTCACCATGACGGCGAACATCCGGCGGTGGCGGCGCTTGCCGCGCGGCTCTCGGACGCCGATGCCTTCATCGTCGTCACTCCGGAATACAATCACAGCTTCACGGCCTCGCTGAAATTCGTGCTCGATCTCGTCTACGAGCCATGGCAGGGCAAGCCGGTCGCTTTCGTTTCCTATGGCGGCATTTCCGGTGGGCTGCGCGCAGTCGAACAATTGCGGCTGGTGTTTGCGGAATTGCACGCGGTCACCGTGCGCGACACCGTCAGCTTCGCCAATCCCTGGGGCCGCTTCGCCGAAGACGGTTCTCTCGAAAACCCGATCGAGGCGCGCCAATCGCTGGTGCGGATGATCGCACGGCTGCATTGGTGGAGCGCGGCATTGAAGCCCGCCCGGGAGACACGCCCCTATCGCTCCGTCGCGGCTTAAGCGTTCGTCCACAATAGCCAACACCGCTCTTCCGTTTCTGGCAGGTACGGAAGACCGGCTCGGCGCCCGGGCCTGCGCCGCATACGCCCGGGCGTCTTTCTCCTCCTCCGTCGATCAAGCCACACCCTTGCCGACGCCGCCTCGATGGCCTAACCCAATATCTAAGCGGTTCCAGAGGGACGAGGATGGAGAAAGAGACGCGGCTGGGAGGAGCGGATTTCGTGCGCGCTGTAGCGTGCCTGATGGTGCTTGCCCATCATCTCGTGCTGCGAATGGACTTCAGCTACCTCCCCGATGCCCTGGCCCTGCCGCTCATTCTCGCACGCTTCGGCAATTACGGCGTCTCGGTCTTCTTTGTGCTCAGCGGCTTTCTGCTGTCGCGGCCCTTCTGGCTGGCGCTGGACAAGGGCTTGCCGCCGCCTTCGCTGACAATCTACGCCATGCGCCGGGCCGCCCGCATCCTGCCGGGCTTCTGGTTTGCCCTGACGGTCGGCTTCATCTTGAGTTTCACTGTCTATGATTTTCCGCTCGATCGCGAACTGGCCGGGCGCTACGTCTCCGGTTTCTTCCTGATGAGCCAGTGGCATTGGCGCACTTTCTTCCCGGTAGAGGATAACGGGCCTCTTTGGTCCATCCCCTTCGAAACGACCTGCTATGTGCTACTGCCGATCGCTTTCCTGCTGCTCTTCAGCCCAGCCCTGAGACTGCGCACTGCCCTGCCTGCCCGTATGTTCTGGCTCGGCGTCATCGCTTTAGCCCTTCTGGGCCATTGGCTGATCGTCACCCATATCCCGCTCGACAGCGTCGGTCGGGGCTGGGAGCATGGCTTCCAGGGCGGCGCCAAGGAGTGGATGCCACGCTATAATCCGATTGGTTTCTTTGCGATCTTTGCCATCGGCGCCCTGGCGGCGGGCATCCAGACCATGATCCCCAGCAAGCGCTCGCTGCTCTACGATGTCCTGGCCAGCTTCGCTATGGTCATCGGCATCGCCGAAATCTGGATATCCGTCAGCGGTAGCTGGGAAGGTTACGGCTGGCTCGGCATTCCCTACCGCTTTCCGGTCTTTCCGCTCGCCGTTGCCGGCGCCCTCTGCGCCCTGCCGCAATCGATCGCCCTCCGCCACGTTCTCGACAATCGTCTCAGCCGCTATATCGCCACTGTCTCCTTCGGCGTCTATATCTGGCAGGATATCGTCTTGTTGTTGATGAAGAAGCTGTTCCCCTGGACCTTCGGGACCGGCTCCGATGACGTGTTCGGTGGGTGGTTCATCTCAAGCCTCATCGCGACCGTCATAATCTTTGCGATCGGTACCCTCAGCTATGTCTTTCTGGAGCGCCCCGTCATGCGCTGGGCTCGCGCCCGCGAGCAATCGGCAAGCAAGATCGTCCAAGCCTGATAAAAAGGCCGCCCAACGGAAACCGCTGGACGGCAAAGAAGCTCGACTAGGGTTGCCGAGCATCCCGTCAGATACGCGTGGCTTTCAAGCGTTCCTCATCGAGAACAACCCCAAGACCCGGCGCCTCTCCAAGATCCAACCAGCCACTCTGATGCTTGAGCGGCGATGCCATCGGATAGTCGCGTCGCGCCTCGCTCCATTCCGGATTGTCATAGGGATATTCGAGCCAGCCCACATCGCCGGCGCCAGCGCTCAAATGGGCGTTCGCCAACACACCGATACCGTTCGTCCAGGAGTGCGGGGTGAATTGCACACCCGCCTCGCGCGCCTGATAGGCCAGACGCCGGCAGCCGGTGATACCGCCGACCAGCGCCACGTCGGGCTGGACGACATCGAAGGCGCGTTCCTCGATGATATCGCGAAATTCATAAAGCTCGCGCGTCATCTCGCCGCCGGCGATGCGCAGCGATGTCGCCTGCTTCAGCTCCTTCATGCCCTTGCGGTCGGAGCGGTGCAGCGGCTCTTCCATCCAGTAGACGCCGAGCCGTTCCAGCTCCCTTGCCACCGTCAGCGCATCCTTGAAGGTCCAGGACAACGTCGTGTCCCAGGGCATGCGCCAACCCTGGTTACAATCGACCATAAGCTCCAGCCGGTCGCCAACCCGGGCGCGGACCGCCTCCAGCGCCTTTACATCGTCGCGCCAGCTGCTGCGGCCACCTGACGATGAGGAAAAGCGCACTTTCATCGCCGGAAAGCCTTCAGCGATATAGCGCTCCGCCTGCTCCGCCATTGCGGCAGGCTCACGCAGGACGCCGGAGGAGGCGTAGAGCCGCACGCGGCTGGCACGGCCGCCAAGCATGCGCCAGACCGGCTCCCCGGTGATCTTGCCGGAGAGGTCCCACAGCGCCAGATCCATCGGCCAGCAGCGGCCATAGTGAAAATTGATGTGCGACAGGACTTCGTAGTGGCGCTCGAGATGGCGCGGATCCTCACCGATGAACAGATCCTCGTGCCCCTCGAAACCCTTCATCAGGTCGCCGGAGCCAATGCCTTCGCGACCCTCGTCATCGCGAACACGGACGATCGTCGCGTCGAAATTCCGGCGCGGCCGGCCGTCCCAGCTCGCCTTGAACGGCGGATCGAGCGGCAACCGGTGATGGCTGATCTCGATGGAAACGATCTTGCTCATGATAGTGCCTCCCCGCAAACCTCAGCCGAATTGCTGCCAGATGGTCTTGTAGTCGCAATATTTGTCGATCGCGTGCACCGAGCGGTCGCGGCCGAAACCGGATTGCTTAAAGCCGCCGAAGGGCGTGGCGAAATTCGACATGTCATAGGTATTGATCCACACCGTACCCGCATGGATCGCCTCGGAAAAACGATGGGCGCGGTCCATATCTTTGGTGAAGACGGCGCCGGCGAGACCATAGATCGTATCGTTGGCGATCTTCAGCGCCTCCTCTTCGGTATCGAAGGGAATGGCCGCGAGCACCGGCCCGAAAATCTCCTGCCGTGCCAGGCTCATGTCGTTGGTCATGTCGACGAAGACGCCGGGCGAGACATAATAGCCACCGGTTTCGCTGAGTACGCGCTCAGCGCCGAAGGCCCGTCGCGCGCCTTCCTTCTCGCCGGTAGCGATCATCGAAAGCACCTTGTTCATATGCTCTTCCTCGATCAGCGCGCCGATCTGTGCGGTCGGATCAAGCGGATGCTTCAGCGCGATGTCGGAGCGCGTCACCACCTCGATCTTGGCGATCAGCTTATCCTGTATCGACCGCTGCACGATCAGCCGCGTCGAGGCATGGCAGGTCTCGCCGGAATTGTAGAAACAGCCCCAGGCAACCGCGCTCGCCGCCGCATCGAGATCCGCGTCTTCGAAGACGACCAGCGGCGACTTGCCGCCAAGCTCCAGCGCCACGCGCTTGACGTTCGATTGCGCCGCGTAGCCCATGATCAGCTTGCCGACCTCGGTCGAGCCGGTGAAGGCGATCATGTCGACATCCATGTGCAGCGCCAGCGCCTTGCCCGTCTCCTCACCATAGCCGGTGACGACATTGAGGACACCGGCGGGCAAGCCCGCTTCGAAGCCGAGCTCAGCAAGCCGGATGGCCGAGAGCGAGGATTGCTCCGCCGGCTTCAACACCACGGAATTGCCAGCGGCGATCGCTGGCCCAAGCTTCCAGGCATCGATGATCATCGGATAGTTCCAGGGTGTGATCGCGCCGATGACGCCGAGCGGCACCTTGCGCACGAGAGCGTGGGCATTCGGGCCGGTCGGCGCGATCTCGTCATAGATCTTGTCGATCATCTCTCCATAGAACTGGATGCCGTCGGCGCAGAGGCGGACATCGACGGTGAGCGACGCCATGACCGGCTTGCCGACATCCAGCGTCTCCAGCATGGCGAGCTCCTCGCCATGGGCACGGATCAGCTCGGCCCATTTCAGCATGATCCTCTTCTTTTCCAGCGGCTCCTTCTTGCGCCAGACGCCGCTTTCAAAGGCAGCGCGGGCAGCAGCGACGGCAGCGTCGATATCGGCGGCGTTGCCGCGCGCCAGCTGCGCGCCGGGCTTGCCGTCCATCGGGCGGATGCGGGTGAAGGTATCGCCGGAGGAGGAGGTGCGATAGGCGCCGTCGATAAAATGCCGCCCCTCAAGCTTCAGGCCGGAGAGAACATTCTCCCAATAGTCGCGCGTATAGTCCTTGGTCATCTCAGATTCCTTTCGGCAGCGCCATGACGGCGGCGGCGAAACGGTCGATCTCGGCATCCGTCACATCGCGGACGGTCGAACGCCGCATCGGCTGGTTTTCCGGCGCGCGCATTTCCTGCGCAAGATCGGCCGCATCGAAGGGCTTGAAGGCGGACGGCAGGGCGCGGACGATGCCGCAGCGATCCATCCAGCCGGAGACGCAGGCGGGAAGCGCGGCAGCACTTTCAAGACCGCAGGCTTTCGCGGCGGCATTGAGCTCATCCGTATTCGCCTCGACCAGCCACGGTAGCGTTGTCTCGAAGCCGAGCGCTGTCGCCAGCCCATGGTGGACCGGTGCAAGGCCGGCCAGCGCATGGCTGATATTATGCGCGATCGCCGTGCCGCAATTGTCGATGGCGATGCCGGCGAAGCAGGAGCCGAGCAGCACATCGCCGCGCGCCTCGAGGTTGCCGGGCTCTCTTACCGCCGTCTCCAGCGAGCCGGTGATCAGCCGCAGCGCCTGATGCGCATAAAACTGCGCGCCGCGATGGGTGTTGCGATTGGTCGCCGCCTCGAAGGCATGAATGAAGGCGTCGAGGCCGCACCAGGCGGTGAGGCTGGCAGGCAGCGTCGTTGTCAGGGCGGGGTCGAGAATGACGAGATCGGCTTTGGTTTCCGGACCCCAGATCCAGAGCTTCTTGCCCTCCGGACCGGCGAAGATATTGGTGGCCGAGGTCTCCGAACCGGTGCCGGCGGTGGTCGGCACCATAATCTTCTTCAACGGCGTCTTTGGCAGCGGGTTGACGGCCAAAGCGTAGAACATCGGGTCGGCGCCGGAAGCGGCGCAGCAGGCGACGATCTTGGCGATATCCAGGGCCGAGCCGCCACCGACGCCGATCACCATGTCCACGCCCTTGGCCTTCTCAAGCGCTGCACGAAGATGCGCGAGCTTCGGCTCACCGGAGAAATCCGAGAAGACCTCTGTCAAGATTCCTGCCTCGGCCAGATCGGCCCTGATCCTGTCCGCGAGACCCGATTGCACTAGAAACGCATCGATCACCAGAAGAGTGGCAGCGACCCCATCGAAGGATTTGACGGCGGTGGCAAGGCCGGCAAGCGCGCCGTCACCAAAGCGGATGTCAGGAATGGCGGAAATGGAGAAGGACACGGCAGATCACCCAGGAAAATGCGGTCGATTACGATGTCCTCATCCTGCATCACAATTTCAGCTCTTCAAATCCAAGCATTTATCGGGGATATTGATGATCTGAAGTTATGGAGAGACGATGCTCGAGAAAATACCGCTGGAAGCCTTCCGCGTGTTCGATGCCGCGGCCCGCGCCATGAATTTCTCCCGCGCCGGACGTGAGCTGAACATCACCCAGGCGGCCGTCAGCCGGCGCATAAAGGGGCTTGAGGATCACCTGGGCGCGACCCTCTTCACCCGGCGCGGCCGGAACCTGGCGCTGACCCCGGAGGGCGAGCGGCTGTCTCAGCGCGTGCGGGCAACACTCGAATATCTGGAGGAAAGCCTGGAGCCTTTCCGCGCCGGCACCGGTGAGATCATCTCTATCGCCGCCAGCGGTTCGATCTCGCATCTCTGGCTCGGGAAGAGGCTCAGAGACTTCGGTAAAGAAAGCCCCGGCATTTCCGTGCGCCTGCTGACCACGGACGTCCACTCGGAGCTGGCATCGGAGACCAACGATCTCATCATCATCTACTCCACCGGCGAACATCCACGCTGGAACCTGACGCCGCTGATGAAGGAAGTGCTGGTGCCGATCGCCTCGCCGGACTACCTCACAAGCCGCGGCCTCGACCCGCAGGCGCTGACATCGGCCGATATCGCCGGGCTGGATCTGATCGACTACGAACGCGCCAACGCCCACTGGATCAGCTTTCGCCAATGGTTCGGCCGCGTCGGCGATCCGTTGAAGGGTAAGCTGCCGCGACCCCGGCTCTCCTTCTCCACCTATATCATGGCGGTCGAAGCAGCTCTGCGGGGTGAAGGCATCGCGCTCGGCAGCCTTGGGCTCATCGAAGACTATCTGCGCTCCGGCGCACTGGTCACGATCGGCAACGACCAGGTCGAAAGTGGCTTCGGCTACTATCTTGGCGCGCCACGTTTCCGCACCCTCTCGCCCGAGGCCGGACAGTTGCACCGGCACCTGCTGGCGAACCAATAGCCTCGGCAGCACAACAAAAAAGCGGCCGGGAAAGGCCGCTTTCGTTCGGAACCACTGACTGGGCTTTAGGATCAATCCTTCCGGATCGAGCCGCTCAGATGCGTGAGTTCCATGATGAAATGCTCAAGGCGGGACTTATGCTCGTGATGCTCGGCATCTTCGAGTTCGGCCTTGGCGACATTAATGCGGCGCGTCAGCTCATCCTGGTTGAGATCTTCAACCGGGATTGCGGACTCGGCCAGCAGCGTGCAGCCGGTCGGCAGAATGTCGGCGAAACCGCCGAACACGACGTAATCCTGCTTCTTGCCCGAAGCCGAATGCACCTTGACGACGCCCGGCTTGATCGTGGTCATGGTCGGCGCATGGTGGGCCATGACGGTCATCTCGCCTTCGCTGGCGGGAATGACGACATCGATGACCTGCTCCGACAGAAGCAGACGCTCCGGAGACACCAGTTCGAAATTGAAATTGTCAGCCATGACCGGTCACTTCTCGATTGTCTTTATTTCAAGGCAACGGCGCACGAAAAACCGCGCGCCGTTGGATTGGCCTTATCAGGCAGCCAGCTTCTTGGCCTTTTCGATCGCTTCTTCGATCGAGCCGACCATGTAGAAAGCAGCTTCCGGCAGGTGATCGTAGTCGCCGTTGACCAGGCCCTTGAAGCCCTTGATCGTGTCTTCGAGAGCGACGAGCTTGCCCGGCGAACCGGTGAAGATTTCGGCGACGAAGAACGGCTGCGACAGGAAGCGTTCGATCTTACGGGCGCGGGCAACGGCCAACTTGTCTTCTTCCGACAATTCGTCCATGCCCAGGATCGCGATGATGTCCTGGAGAGCCTTGTAGCGCTGCAGGGTCGACTGGACCTTACGAGCGATTTCATAGTGCTCTTCGCCGACGACCAGCGGGTCGAGCATGCGCGAGGTGGAGTCGAGCGGGTCGACGGCCGGGTAGATACCCTTTTCAGCGATCGAGCGCGACAGAACCGTCGTTGCGTCCAAGTGGGCGAACGAGGTAGCCGGCGCCGGGTCGGTCAAGTCGTCGGCCGGAACGTAAATGGCCTGAACCGAGGTGATCGAGCCCTTGGTCGTCGTGGTGATGCGTTCCTGCATCTGACCCATGTCGGTAGCAAGCGTCGGCTGATAACCAACGGCCGAAGGAATACGGCCGAGCAGAGCCGACACTTCCGAACCCGCCTGGGTGAAGCGGAAGATGTTGTCGACGAAGAACAGAACGTCCTGGCCTTCATCGCGGAAGTTTTCAGCAACCGTCAGACCGGTCAGAGCGACGCGAGCGCGGGCGCCCGGCGGTTCGTTCATCTGGCCGTAAACCAGCGCAGCCTTGGAGCCTTCGCCGCCGCCATGCTTGTTGACGCCGGATTCGATCATTTCGTGGTAAAGGTCGTTGCCTTCGCGGGTACGTTCACCCACGCCTGCGAATACCGAGTAACCACCATGCGCCTTGGCGACGTTGTTGATCAATTCCATGATCAGAACGGTCTTGCCGACGCCAGCGCCGCCAAACAGGCCGATCTTGCCGCCCTTTGCGTAAGGTGCGAGCAGGTCGACGACCTTGATGCCGGTGACCAGGATCTGGCCTTCGGTGGACTGCTCGACGTAAGACGGAGCTTCCTGGTGGATCGAGCGCTTGGTAGCGGTGATCAGCGGACCGGCTTCGTCAACCGGCTCGCCGATGACGTTCATGATACGGCCGAGCGTTTCGTAACCGACCGGAACCGAGATCGGCGCGCCGGTGTCGGAAACGGGCTGGCCGCGGACCAGACCTTCGGTGGAGTCCATGGCGATCGTGCGGACCGAGTTTTCGCCGAGGTGCTGCGCGACTTCCAGAACAAGGCGGCTGCCATTGTTGCTGGTTTCGAGAGCATTCAGGATCTTCGGCAGATCGCCATCGAAATGAACGTCAACGACGGCGCCGATAACCTGCGTAACCTTGCCGACCGAAACTGCGGCCTTAGCTGCGTCAGCCATAATCTTACCCTCTTTTCCTAACCTCAGAGCGCTTCCGCGCCCGAAATGATTTCAATCAATTCCTTGGTGATCTGCGCCTGGCGCTGGCGGTTGTAGCTCAGCGTCAGTTTGTTGATCATTTCACCGGCATTGCGCGTCGCATTGTCCATCGCGCTCATCTTGGAGCCCATTTCGCCAGCGACGTTCTCAAGGAGCGCGCGGAAAATCTGGACCGAGATGTTGCGCGGGATCAGGTCCGCAAGGATCGAAGCCGCATCCGGCTCGTATTCATAAACAGCGCCCTTATGGGCGGCATCTTCCTCAACAACGGCCGGAGCCGAAGCCGGGATAAGCTGCAATCCCGTCGGCACCTGGCTGATTACCGACTTGAACTCGGAATAGAACAGCGTGCAGACGTCAAATTCGCCGGCTTCGAACATCTCGATGATGCGCTTGCCGAGGGCATCGGCATTCTCGAAGCCAACGCGCTTGACGTCGCGCAGTTCCTTGCGCTCGATGATCAGCGAAGCATACTCGCGGCGCAGAATATCGTAGCCCTTCTTGCCGACCGTGAAGATCTTCACGGTCTTGCCTTCGGCGAGCAGCTTGCGGACGTGATCACGGGCAAAGCGCGCGATCTGCGAGTTGAAGCCGCCGCAAAGGCCGCGTTCAGCCGTGCAGACCACGAGCAGATGCGCATCGCTCTTGCCGGTGCCGGTCATCAGAAGCGGCGCACCGTCAGCATCGCTGACGGCAGCCGTGATGTTGGCAAGAACGGCGCCCATGCGCTGCGAATAGGGCCGTGCGGCCTCAGCCGCCTCCTGGGCACGCCGAAGCTTCGCCGCGGCGACCATTTTCATCGCCTTGGTGATCTTCTGCGTCGCCTTGACGGAGGCGATCCGGTTTTTCAGATCCTTAAGTGAAGGCATCCGGTATCCGTCCTAGAAGTGAGGTCCGATCAGGCGAAAGACTTGGCGTAGCTGTCAAGAGCAGCCACAAGCTTGCTCTTGGTCGCGTCGCTGATAGCCTTTTCGGTGCGGATCGTATCGAGGAGTTCCTTGCCTTCCGAGCGGAGGTACGAAAGCAGGCCCTGCTCGAACTTGCCGATCTGCGGAACAGCGATCTTGTCGAGGTAGCCGTTGACGCCGGCGAAGATCACCGCAACCTGCTCTTCCACCTTCAGCGGCGAGAACTGCGGCTGCTTCAGGAGTTCGGTCAGGCGTGCACCACGGTTCAGCAGGCGCTGCGTTGCGGCATCGAGGTCCGAGCCGAACTGAGCGAAGGCTGCCATTTCGCGATACTGGGCGAGTTCGCCCTTGATCGAGCCGGCAACCTGCTTCATCGCCTTGATCTGAGCGGACGAACCAACGCGCGAAACCGATAGACCGACGTTAACGGCCGGACGGATGCCCTGATAGAACAGGTCGGTTTCAAGGAAGATCTGGCCGTCGGTGATCGAGATCACGTTGGTCGGAATGAAGGCAGAAACGTCGTTACCCTGCGTTTCGATGACCGGC
The DNA here is from genome assembly GCF_000281735.1 of Rhizobium sp. AP16. Taxonomy (NCBI): domain Bacteria; kingdom Pseudomonadati; phylum Pseudomonadota; class Alphaproteobacteria; order Hyphomicrobiales; family Rhizobiaceae; genus Rhizobium; species Rhizobium sp. AP16. Next base: position 62,579 of record NZ_AJVM01000004.1, read on the forward strand.
AGAGCGGTCAGCGAACCGGCGCCCAATTCGTCGTTCATCTTAGCAGCGCGCTCAAGGAGACGCGAATGCAGGTAGAAAACGTCGCCCGGATAGGCTTCGCGGCCCGGCGGGCGGCGCAGCAGCAGCGACATCTGACGGTATGAAACGGCCTGCTTCGACAGATCGTCATAGCCGATCAGGGCGTGCATGCCGTTGTCGCGGAAATATTCACCCATGGCGCAACCGGCAAACGGTGCCAGGAACTGCATCGGAGCCGGATCGGACGCCGTTGCAGCAACAATGATCGAGTACTTCAGGGCGCCGCGCTCTTCGAGCACCTTGACGAACTGAGCAACAGTCGAACGCTTCTGGCCGACGGCGACGTAGACGCAGTACAGCTTTTCGCTGTCCGGGCCGACATCGTGGATGGCCTTCTGGTTCAGGATCGTGTCGAGAATGATGGCGGTCTTGCCGGTCTGGCGGTCACCGATGACCAACTCGCGCTGGCCGCGGCCGACCGGGATCAGCGCATCGATGGCCTTGAGGCCGGTCGACATCGGCTCATGAACCGACTTGCGCGGAATGATGCCCGGAGCCTTGACGTCGACGCGCGAACGGCGGGTCGCGTTGATCGGGCCCTTGCCGTCGATCGGGTTGCCGAGGGCGTCAACGACGCGGCCGAGCAGTTCCGGACCTACCGGAACGTCGACGATCGCGCCAGTACGCTTGACGGTGTCGCCTTCCTTGATGTCGCGGTCGGAGCCGAAGATGACCACGCCGACATTGTCGGATTCGAGGTTCAGGGCCATACCACGAATGCCGCCAGGGAACTCGACCATTTCGCCAGCCTGGACATTGTCCAGACCGTAGACGCGGGCGATACCGTCACCGACGGAAAGAACCTGGCCGACTTCGGAGACTTCGGCTTCTTGGCCGAAATTTTTAATCTGATCTTTCAGAATTGCGGAAATTTCCGCGGCGCGGATATCCATCAGCCGACCTCTTTCAATGCAAGCTTAAGGGTAGAGAGTTTGGTGCGAAGGGACGTATCGATCTGACGCGAACCGACCTTAACGATCAGGCCACCCAGGATCGACGGATCGACCGTGACGGCAATCGCCACGTCCTTGCCGGTTACGCCCTTCAGCGCCGCCTTCAATTCATTTTCCTGCGCCTTCGTCAGCGCATGAGCCGAGGTGATCTCGGCGGAAACTTCTCCGCGATGTTGCGCGGCAATAATACGGAAAGCCTTGACCATGCCCGGCAGCGCAAAAAGGCGCCGGTTCTTTGCCACGACTTTGAGGAAATTGGTAAAATAGGCGCCGAAGCCTGCCTTGGTCGCCAGAGCCTGAACTGCACCAACCTGCTCTTCGGCCGAAAAGACCGGGCTGGAGATGAAACGCTTCAGATCACCGCTGTCATCCAGCATGGCTTGAAACCGATCGAGATCGGCGGTCACTGCCGGAACAGCACCCTCCTCAAGGGCCAGCTCGAACAATGACGAGGCATATCGCTCTGCAACACCAGAAATATGCTGGGATGTGTCTGCCACGGGCACAAAATTCCCTGATTTCAACCCAAGAGTTCAGCTTCCGGGGCACGGAAGCCACATGCTCTTGAATTCGTTTTGATTTCCCCCAGAAATCAACAGGAGCTTCCTCCTGCCGCATCCGAAATTCGGGGTTCGTCTAACATAGGATATTGAGACTCGCAACACGCGTATTCGCCGAATACGCCATTCGAGTGAATTTATGATGGCAAAAGTTCAGAACCATGGGGATAGAGCGGGCAATGACAGCCGGCGCATGCCCGATTTTGGCTCAAATGTAACCAAATCCGTAAAGAAGGGGTAGAGCGGCCAATGCAACCTGAACAACCAGAAGCAGCAGGTTGAGCCACGCACTTCCCCGGTCGGACATGATCGAGAGAATCCGGCCGAAGGCGGCGATCGCAAACGACGCTCCGAGTGCCAGATAGATCATCGGCTGGGCGAGCAGTATCGCGACCACCCCGAAACCGAGATAGAAACCGCCGGCCGAGCGCGCCTCGGCATAGGCCTCCGATCGCCCTTCGCGCACCTGCAGCCGAAGAAAGCGATAGGTGTAGCCCGGCGCGAACATCACGATAAGACCGATCAAGGCCGTAAACGCTGCCGAGCAATAGGCAAGCCGCTCGCCCAGGTCAGTCGGAAAATAGAACTCCATCGATCGTCCCCAAATCAGCCCAAATCAAATCAACCATATGAACAGATCGACATATGGCATGAAGTGCGACAAGAGGGAATGCGGAATGAAATGCCTTAGCACATTATACTTCGCATCATAATGCTATGAAAATATTTTCTTTATCCCTTTTAACTGATATCTTCCCTGAAGAAGGGATAATTTTCTGCTGGAGGCATCGCTTCGCTGAAATGAATTTATCCCTTTTCAGCAGGAAAGTCATAAAAAAGGGATAAATTGTTTTATTTCAATGAAATGAAGAGCGATCAAATAAGACAGACGATCGATACGGAGCAGCTATTCGAAGCATGGCTGGCCGTAAATGCCGATCTATCGCATCGATTTGCAGGCTCCATGGCATGGAAAACCGTTTCCGGGCGCGATTACCTATATCGCAAGACAAAAACCTCGTGGAAATCACTCGGCCCGCGCTCTTCCGAAACGGAACGCACCTATATGCAATTCCATGAGGGCAGAAGCGAACGTCGGCAGCACTTGGCCACGTTATCGACGCGGCTCGATGAAATGGCCGCCATCAACCGGGCCATGCGGCTTGGCAGGATGCCGTTGACGACGGCTCGTATCCTGCGGGCGCTCAACAAGGCGAACCTTATCGGAAATGCTTTGGACATTGTCGGTACCAACGCACTTTTTGCCTATGAACGGCTCAGCGGCGTCAAGATCGACAGCAGTCTGCTCGCCACGGGGGATATCGACCTGCTGTTCGACGCGCGAACCAACCTCAACCTTTTGCGGAGGAGTATCGGCGCGGAAGGTCTGATGGGCGTCTTACGCACAGCCGACAAATCATTTCATACACTTGGCAAGCGGAGCTTTCGCGCAGCAAACAAGAATGGATATCTGGTCGATCTGATCGGCCCTATGCCATCACATCCACTCAGCAGTTCCAGACCCGCCGGCATCGGCGAGAATGAGGATGATCTTGCCGCCGTCGAGATCGAGGGGCTGCAATGGCTCATAAACAGCCCTAAAGTAACAGCTATCGTTCTTGATGAGCGCGGCTATCCCGTACACTATACCTGCCCCGACCCGAGAAGTTTTGCCCTACACAAGCTTTGGCTCTCACGCCGGGAAGATCGCGACCCCTTGAAGAAGCTCCGCGATGAAGCGCAAGCTCATGTGGTCGCCGATATGATAGGCCGTTACCTGTCACATCTCCGATTTGACGACACCGCACTCGGCGCGGTTCCCAAGAGCCTGCGAAGCCTGTCTCGTGAGCTACAAGAGACAACACACAAGTCGCCGGACGATAAGATCGAACCGAACTGGTAGCCTCACAGAAAGCTCTGTGGATCGATATCCAGCTGAACATGCACCGAGCCGCGCTCCTTCGGCGCTTGCGCCAGCATGGCCCGGAGGAACCCCTGCATGTCGGAATTCCGCTTGCCGTGCACCAGCAGGCGAAAGCGATGGCGGCCGCGCACCAAAGCGAGCGGCGCTTCCGCCGGCCCGAGAACCGAGATACCCTGCACCTGCGGCGCCGCGCTGCGCATACTGCGCGCATGGGTCTCAGCATCCTGGCGGGTCTCGGCCGAAACGATGATCGAGGCAAGCCGTCCGAAAGGTGGCAACACCGCCCTCTCCCGCTCTGAAATCTCGCGCTCATAAAAGGCGCTGGCATCGCCGGAGACGATTGCCTGCATGACCGGATGCTGCGGTTGGTAGGTTTGCAGCAGGCCATGGCTCTTGAGACCGGTTCGCCCGGCGCGGCCGGTCACCTGCGACAAGAGCTGGAAGGTCCGCTCGGCGGCGCGCGGATCGCCATTGGCAAGGCCGAGATCGGCGTCGATAATGCCGACCAGCGTCATCAGCGGGAAATTATGCCCCTTGGCGACGAGCTGCGTGCCGATGACGATATCCGCCTCGCCCTTGGCGATGGCATCGAGCTCCAGCCGCAGCCTTTTGACGCCGCCCATGATGTCGGATGACAGCACGATCGTCCGCGCATCGGGAAAATGCCGCTCCACTTCCTCGGCAATACGCTCGACGCCGGGGCCGCAGGCGACAAGATGGTCGAGCGTGCCGCATTCCGGGCATGCCTCGGGCGTCCGCTCGGCATAGCCGCATTGATGGCACTGGAGCTGGCCGCGAAACCGATGCTCCACCAGCCAGCTCGAACATTGCGGGCATTGGAAGCGATGGCCGCAGACCCGGCAGAGTGTCAGCGGCGCATAGCCGCGCCTGTTGAGGAACAGCAGCGATTGCTGGCCCTTCTCCACCGTCTTGCCGATCGCCCGGATCAGCAATGGCGACAGGAAGCCTCCTCGCTCCGGCGCATGCCGGCGCATATCGACCAAATGCAGGTCCGGCATTGCCGCATCGCCGAAGCGGGTCGGCAGATGGATGGTGCTGTAACGCCCGCTCTGGCCGTTGACCTGACTTTCGACCGAGGGCGTGGCCGAAACCAGCACGACCGGGAAATCAGCGATGCGGCCGCGTACGACCGCCATGTCGCGGGCATTATAATAAACGCGATCTTCCTGCTTATAGGCGGGATCATGCTCTTCATCGACGATGATGAGGCCGAGATCCTCAAACGGCAGGAACAGTGCCGAGCGCGCGCCGGCAACCACGCGCACTTCGCCGGTCACTGCCTGCCGCCAGACCTTTTCGCGCGTTCGTGGCGCCAGATCCGAATGCCATTCGGCCGGCTTGGCGCCGAAACGATCCTGGAAGCGCTCAAGGAAGCTCGCGGTGAGCGCGATTTCTGGCAGAAGGATCAGCACCTGCTTGCCGCGCTTCAGCGTCTCGGCGATCGCCTCGAAATAAACCTCGGTCTTGCCCGAGCCGGTGACGCCGTCGATCAGCGAGACGGAGAATTCCTGTTTGCGCACCTCGCTCAGGATCTCATCAGCCGCTTCGCGCTGCGGGCCTTCGAGCCGCGAGGCGGCGTAGTCCGGATCCGGCTTGGCAACGAGCGGCGGCGGCGGCAGGAACACGGCTTCGAAAACGCCCTGCGTGATCAGCCCATCGATGACGCTTGTCGAAACGCCGGCGGCATGAGCGAGGCCAGAGCGCGTCCACGAGAGACCGTCATTCGCCATCTCCATCACCCGAACGCGTGCCGGCGTCAGCCGCTCCGGCGCGCCACCGGCAAAACGCAACCCCTCGACCATCGGCTCGGGATCGAAGGCAGCCGGGACCCTCAGCGCCATACGGGCAACGAGGCCGGGCGGCGACAGCGTGTAGGCCGCGACCCAATCGATGAAATCGCGCATCTCCTTGGCAAGCGGCGGGCAATCGAAGACACGGCTGATCGGCCGCAGCTTCTTCGGATCGACGCCACCCTCGTCGCCACCATTCCAGACGACGCCGATCACCTGCCTCGGCCCAAGCGGCACCTGCACGACAGAGCCCGGCTCGACCGCCATGCCCTCCGGCACCGCATAGGAATAGGGTTTTGGCGCCGGCATCGGCACCAGAACCGGAACCGTGCGCGTCATGACAGCTTTAGCGGGCGCAGCCTCGAACAGTGCACCGAACAGATCGGAAGAATCTTTACTCATTGCGCCAGACCATGCCCCGAGCGGCGGCAAAAAGGAACCCGGGAGCGGCCCAAGCCATTCGCAAAATGTGGACGGCCTGCAAGCTGCCCTGAATATTCGGGTCTTATGTGGCAATGCCACTAATGACCACTATCGGCCCCAAAGCGGCCATTTTAGGTAGAAAGCAGCCGGACGGCTTCGCGCCCCGATGTCGGTCGTAGAGGTCGTCATCGCGCGAGCCCCAAAGCGAACATAGCTCTGCGGCGGCGTCATGTCTCCTGCGCGCCTTAAGCGGTCAAGGGCGGCCTGAGGGGATTTCGCCTAAAGGCCTTTCACCCCTACTTTGAGCTTTCCATCAATCGACCAATAACGGTCATCGGCAATTGTAGTTGAAATCGGGTATACGCGGTGTCCCGTCAGAAGTGATCGTCAAATCGAGGCGTTAATCTCCCAAGTACGGAGGTACATTGCTCCTGGTCGGACTACCCCAGATGAGAGCTACCGTATAAATCATATGCACTGACAAAGCCGGAGCCGCCCTATGACGCCACTTGCGACTGCCCATGATCCAGTCACCGGGCTACTCGACGCTTTCAAATTCCACGATTTGGTTGCGCTTAGCGACGGCGGGCACGGCTGTGAGCAGGCGTATGCGTTCAGAATAGCGCTAATCCGCGACCCACGGTTTCCCGCCCTCGTGAACGATATCGTCGTAGAAAGCGGTAACTCTCTCTACCAAAGCATGATGGACCGTTTTATTTCAGGAGAAGACATACCTGACAGAGAAATCCGCAAAGCTTGGCAGAATACGACGCAAGCCCACGATGTGTGGGATAGCCCCGTCTTTGAGGGACTATTTCGAGAAGTTCGCGATTTGAATACGACGCTGCCCAAAGAGCGACAGATTCGTGTTTTGTTGGGTGACCCGCCGATAGATTGGTCTAAGATCAACAACGCCGCTGAACTCCGCGAAACATCGAGAGCACTGGAAAACCGTGACAGCTGTGCCGCAAGAATTATTCAAAATGAAGTGCTTGCGAAGCAGCGCCGCGCCTTGATCATCTACGGCGGCATGCACCTTCTCCGCAAGGCTCTCTTCTGGCGATCAGAAGAGGAACAGGCCACGGAATTACAATCCATCCCGCCACAAAATTCAATCGTGTCGTTGCTTGAGACACAAGGAGCGAATGTTTATTCTGTATGGACGCCTGTGGATGTCGATCTGACGCCTTTGCAGTCCGATCTTCGCTCATGGCCTAGACCAAGCCTTGTTCCCATTCGAGGCACTGCGCTTGGCGAGGCGAGCTTTCGATCATATTACCCGCACGCCATGTTCACCGGGCAACTCGACGCGCTCATAAAGATTCATGTCGATCCCGAGCGCTCTCCTTCAATGGAGGAGGAGTTCGACGCTATCCTTTACCTCGGACCGCCATCTGATTTGACGTGGAGTAAAGTCTCTCCCGCGTTGGCCGCCGATCCGGAATACATCAAGATGCGGTCCGACAGATGCGCATGGCTCGGCCTGCCTTTCTGATCGGCGACGAGTAAACGCATCCTCAAGTTGGATCGCTTGCGATTACGAGGGCCGAACGGAGCCCGCGATGAGTTCCACCTCGCAGCCGCAGCCCAAAACCTCCGGAAACTCGCAAAACTAATCCCGATGCCGATGCCGAAACCGGCGTGAAGAGAACTACACCTCGGCGCGTCCCCAACAAGCAAATGCTGCCGCGCGATCACGACGCGATTTTTCAACGGTATCGGCCGATACCAGACCTCGGAGGCAGAAGCTCAGATTTCCGCATTTCTTGTTGGGTGTCCCGACAGCGGACAGTCTTCCATCGGTCCCGAACCAGACAGCGCGTCGCTTGAAGCTTATGTCCGCAATTGGCGCAAAGTTGCCATAAATGCCCCGTCCCAGTTAGTGTCGTCTGCTACCGAATTCCGTGAATATCAGAGATTTCGCGATACTGCTGAAAGCCTGCCATCTCCACGAATCCGAAGAGCAGGCTGTTCGAAATTGTCGTTGTTGAAAATGACATCGGCAGCCGAAGCAGGCGCGCACAAGCGCTGATAGAGATCAAAAGCCGGCCGATACCGATCGGCATAAAGCTGACGTGTGGCCTCCGTTCCGCCCAAGTGCGGGACGTCGCGATCTATGCCTCGTTGTTCGGAGACACGTTCCGTGGTTTCGACGAAGACCGTCAGGTCCCATCCGTCACGCAGCTCAGGGCGCTGGAGAAAGGTCCCGTCCACGATGAGGATAGCATCCGCCGAAGCGAATTGCGGATCCTGTTCAACGGGCCGGTCATTATCGAGGTCGAATGATGCCGTGCGGTACCAGCGATTACCACCTGGCCCCAAAGGAGAGAGAAGCAGCCTGTTGATGGCCGAAAGGTCGCGCGCGTCGTAATAATAGCCTTCGGCGGAATGCCGCCCGCGTGCATAACATTCCACCCTTGGCCTGTGGAAGCCATCGATCGATGTGCGAATAACGTCCCGGCTTTTAGCCGCGAGACAACTGGCCAATTCGTTCGCCAGCGTCGTTTTCCCGGATGCCGTCCTCCCGTCGATCGCAACGCGAATGGGCCTTGCCGATTCGACGTTTGCAATCATGGCGGCGAGGTCGTTCAACAAGGTTGCCCTCAATGAAGACACCTCATCGCTGACAACAGCGCTCAGGCGGAATGTTCCCTGACCTCGGCGACCATATCCGCAGGCTCAGCCGGCGCGCTCATCGGCGCAAACCTCGCATCGCCATCACGAGCCAGATCGAAGACCGTGTGCTTCTCCAGCGCCTTCGTCACTTCGTTGACATCGCCGTCGAGGTGCTCGGCCGGGATCAGATTGCCGATCAGGAAATCGAAGCGGTCGCCGCGCTTGTTGAGGAGTTCGTGGAACACCGTCATGTCGCGCAGCTCCGTCGACCATTTGGCGAACCAGTAGAACAATCCGGAATTGCGCGCTGTCAGGTGTACCGGCAGGATCGGCAGATTGTATTTGCGCGCGAGCCCGACGGCCGAAGTCTTCCACGGCCGCTCGTTCAGTCTGCCATTTGCCCAATAGGCGATGCGGCCGGATGGGAAGAGCACGGTGACCTTGCCGTCGGCAACGGCGCGATTGGTGATTTGCAGCGTCTCACGCGTCTTCAGCTTGCTCTTGTATTCGTCGCGCCATTCGACCGGGATGATCATCTCGGAAAAGCGCGGATTGACCCGCACAGCGTCGCGATTGGCAAAGACCATCATGTCGGGCCGGCGCGATTTCAGGAGGTCGAACACCGCTACGCCGTCGGCAATGCCGGTCGGATGGTTGCTGACGAGAATGAAGCCGCCGGAAGCAGGAATACGCTCGGCATGGGTCACGCCAATGTCGAGCTTCAGCAGGTCGCTCATATATTCGAAGCACTGGAAACCCGGCAGCTTGGCGACGTCATCGGCGAATTCGATCGCCTTGTTGTAGCGCAGCAGCGTGTAAAGAAAGGGCCGCATCACCGGCCAGAGCGGGTTGCGAACGATCTTCTGGCCGCGCTCGGCGATCAGCGTATCGACGATATGTCCGGGCTGGCCCTGGGACACCAAAGCGATCGCTTCTGCAAGTTGTCCCAATGCAGTTATCGAACCGCGACGTGCCATGAAATGCCCTGGATGGTTGGGTTGTACTCTATCGCAATCGAATATGATCGAAGCATGACAAGCGCCTCGCGCATAACCACTTAAATCCGATTTGATTTAAGGAACAGCTTATACGCAGTTGAAAAGGACTACTGTGTTCTTTCCGCACGCAAAGGAAGCGCGGCGCAGTAGGATTGTTAGCGATTCCATAACCTTCCCCACTTCAAAGTGGCAGAATGATTTTGGAATTCAAGGGGTTTTCCACTGAACGAGTTGTTGATCATTGCCGACCCCAAGTTGATGGACGAGCGCAGCCGCTGGTTGGAGGTGCTGGGCCAGGAGCGCCGGCTGTCCGCCCATACGCTGGATGCCTATGAGCGCGACACCCGACAATTCTTGACCTTTCTGACCGGCCATCTTGGCGGTCCGGCAAGCATCAAGGATATCCAGGCGCTGCGGCCCGCCGATTTCCGCGGATTTCTCGCCGCGCGCCGCAAGGATGGCGCCGGCGCGCGTTCGCTCGGGCGCAATCTTGCTGGCCTTCGTTCGCTGCTGCGTTATCTCGAAAAGAAAGGCCTGGTGAACGCCGCCGGCGCCGGCGCGGTACGCTCGCCAAAGCAGCCGAAGTCCCTGCCGAAGCCGCTATCGGACACCCAGGCCATCACCGTCGTCAGCGACGAGGCGCAGATGCACGAGGAGCCCTGGATCGCCGCGCGCGACGCGGCGGTGCTGACCCTGCTCTATGGCTGCGGCCTGCGCATCTCCGAGGCGCTGGACCTAACGCCTGACGACATACGCCCCGGCGCTACAGCACTGCGCATCACCGGCAAGGGTAACAAGACGCGGCTGGTGCCGCTCTTGCCCATCGTCATCGAAGCCGTCGAAAGATACCGCGCGATCTGCCCCTATCATCTCGATGCCGGCTCCCCCCTCTTCCGCGGCGCGCGCGGCGGCAAGCTGCATCCGGGCATCATCCAGCGCGGCATGCAGAAGCTGCGCAGCGCCTTCGGCCTGCCGGACACGGCAACGCCACATGCGCTGCGTCATTCTTTCGCCACGCACCTCTTGGCAGGTGGCGGCGATCTGCGCACGATCCAGGAATTGCTCGGCCATGCCAGCCTCTCGACGACGCAGGTCTATACCGGCGTCGATCAGTCGCGCCTGCTGGAAGTCTACGATCGGGCTCATCCGCGCGCGTAAGAAAGCGTTAACCCCTCGCGTTAAGGGAATATGCGCTTCGGGCGGATAGAGCAGAGACCAGTTTCGGCATGATCCTGTTCGGATGCTATTTCGCGGCTTTCGGGATCATATAGTCTGCTTTTGGAAGGTTGGGATGATATCTGCTCTCGGGATCAAGACGGCGCGGCTGACGGCACCGAGGCCCGGTGATATTCTCCTCTGGCTGGCGACGGCCTTTCCGGTGATGCTGGTGATCGCGCTGATCGTTGCGGTGCTATCATCAGTGCCGGCGCATGCCGACGAAACCGCGTCGGATAGCTGCGGCGGCAAGAACCTGATGACGGAGCTGCAAAAGACCGATCCCGCGAAATATGCCTCGATCCTTGCCGATGGCGACAAGGTCGCGAACGGCAAGGGGATTTTCTGGAAAATCGAAAAGCCCGGCCTGAAACCTTCATGGCTGCTCGGCACCATGCATGTCAGCGACACGCGCGTTACGACCATGCCGAAGGGTGCGGCCGAGGCCAGCGCCGAGGCCGATACGATCATCGTCGAATCCGATGAAATCCTCGACGACAAGAAGGCGGCGGCAGCCCTTTTCATCAATCCATCACTGACCATGCTGCCCAACGGCGGGACCATCGGCCAGCATCTGTCACCCGAAGACAATGCCCGGCTGGAAGCGGCTCTGAAACAGCGCGGCGTGCCGCTTGCCGCCGTTTCCCACATGCAGCCCTGGCTGATTTCAAGCTCCTTCCAGATGACCGGCTGCGAAATCCGCCGCAAGGCGTCCGGCATAAAATTCCTCGATCAGAAGCTCGCCGCCGATGCCACCGCCAGCGGCAAGCAGGTCAAAGGCCTGGAGACACTCGCCGAGCAGGCCAAGGCGATGAGCGACCTGCCGATCGAGCTGCACCTGAAATCGCTACTCCAGACGCTGGAACTCGGCGACAGGATCAACGACATCAACGAAACGATGACCGACCTCTACCTCGCCGGCAATGTCGGCGCGATCATGCCGATGCTGAAGAACATCGACCCAGACCAGAACCTGTCCGACGACGACGCCGGCACCTTCGAGCAGCGCATCGTGCTTGACCGCAACAAGGTGATGGGCGAACGCGCGGCCCCCATCCTCGCCAAGGGCAATGTCTTCATGGCTGTCGGCGCACTGCATCTGGCCGGCGATGAGGGATTGGTGGCGCTGCTGCGCAAGCAGGGCTTTACGGTGACTGCGGTCGACTGACCGCGCCCATTCGCTTGCCAAAATCGACCAGCATCGTCTGGACAATCAGCCGATGGAATGGCGCGATCACGGCGAGATAGATCTTGCCAAGCAGGATGTTCCGCTTCACCAGCGTCGTCGCATCGACGAGCCGGCGTCCCTCACCATCATCCCGCACATCGATCACGACGCGGAAATCAAGGTGCTTGTCATCGAATCCGAGAACGACCTGGTTGTCTGATTTGCTGACAACCGGGAAGAAGCCGACCATCTCCGGCCCGTCCGGTGCACGATATCCACTGGATCTCAGGCCGAAAACGCCCGTCACTGCGTCACGCAGCCTCAGCAGCGACCGCACCCAGAGCGGAAAATGGTCGAGTATCATGCCCGCAGCAACGATCGCCGTAAAATCCGATGTCGGAACTTGCAGCTCGAAACAATCCGCCCAATCAGCCCCCGGTAATGCGGGGTGTGGCATACGCGGTTCAATCATTATGGGCTTTGCCGGCATCGTCTCATCCGCTGTCTCGGTTGCCACAACCTAGCACGATTGACGCACAGCAAGGCAAACAAACGGTGGCTGCGGCAATTCGCCGGACCAACCGGAAAGGGACTATCGCACAGCCGATCCGTTGCTCGGCAATATTTTCATCCGCCAGAAGGTCTCCGGCTTCAAATATGTGGTGGCGATGGCGCGGATATCCTGCGCTGTTATCGACTGATAGCCGTTGATGCTGCTGCGAATCCGCTCTAGGCGCCGAGGGTCTGTCTGGGCGCCGTGCAGGCCCTCCAGCCAGTAGCCGTTGGTCTGTTGCGAGCGCTTTATCTCCTCGATCATCGGAGCCTTTGCCCGCGTCAGCTCGTCCGGCGAGACGTCGCTATCTCGCAGATCGGCGGCGATCTTGTCCACGAGATCGAAGAAATGGTCCACTTTGGCAGGCGTTGTCTCGACATAGACATAGGTAAAGCCGTAGCCCGGGATCGATCGGGACAGATCGACATCGCCCTGCGGGCTATAGGTCGCGCCCTCTGCGACACGGAACTGGTCGACCAAGCGATTCTGGAAGATCGAGCCTGTAACATTGGCGGCGGCGGCACGCGGCAAATCCGATAGAAAATCACCGATCGGCGCGGCGACTACCGCGGCAGCGTTGTCGCTTCGCCCGTCCTGAAGGCGCTCGACCGGCTGAGGCGTCGGTGCCGGAAAACGCACGTTCGAGCCGCTCGCCTGCTCCTGCGCATCGGGACGGCTTGGCAGAGCGCCGAAGGTCTGCGCGGTCATGCGGATTGCGTCATCCACCTTGATATCGCCGACGATGATGATTTCGATCTGCCCATTGGACAGGAGCGGCCGCAACAGCCCCTCGAAATCTTCCGGCTTGGCGTCACGCAATTGCGCCTGATCGGGGAAGGTCCAGCGCGGATCGTCGGAATGCAAAAGGCCGGCGAGATCGCGGCTGACGACCCCGCCGGGTGTCGCCTGAAGTTGGGGGAGACTGTTCAAATAGGCCTGCTGGACTCGTTTGAAGACGTCGGGGCGATAGGCGGGGTCCGAGGCATAGGCCGTCAGGAGCTGCAATTGCATCGCCAGATCGTCGGGCCGCGTAGCTCCTTCGAATCGGAAGGCACCGTCCTGGATGGAGAAATCGTTGCCGACGACGTTGCCGGCCAGAGCTTTCTGCATGTCGTCGTAGTTGATCGCCTTCAAACCGGAAAGTGACATGGCCGGTGCTGCCCAGATCGGCAGCGGACGATCATGCGGCAGATCGAGCCGGCCGCGGCCGATATTGGCACGGACCAGCACTTCATTCGTGCGAAACGTGGTCGGCTTGACCGTCAACCTGACACCATTGGCAAAGCGCACCATCGTGATGCCGAGATCCTCGACCGCGTGCTGCTCAACGACAGCCCCCGGCGCTCCGAAATCGCTGTAGGGCCAGACGGCCGACGCCGTGTGTTCCGGCGCAGCAACAGGCACAGTACGTGAATCGGCATAGGCCTTTTCGACGGTCGCGATACCGCCATCGGGCATTTGCGGGACTTGCAGCACCAGCAGCGGACCATTGCCGGCAAAGACGTTCTGGAGCGTTCGGTTGACCTCATTCGCGGTCAAGCCCTTCATTGCGGCGTCGAAGAGCGAGAGGTCATCCGCCGGCGAGGTGAAAACCAGATTTTCGCCCGTGCTCCAGGCCAGTGTCGTGGCGATGTCGGGACTTGCGCGCGTCGCCGCACCGCCTGCGGCTGCCTGCAGCATCGAACGATATTCGGTGATTTCGCGATCGATTTCGCTCTGCTCGGCGCCGAACTGGGCAATACGGCGCTGCTCCTGATCGATGGCAACAAGCGCCGCTTGCCATTTGTCGGGATCGGAATCGGCGGCAATCATCGCGACGTGAGCGGACTTGTAGAGATCCTGCGATCCCGCCTGTGCGCTGACAAAGGGTGGATTGGGCTGCTGCGCCAAAAAGGACAAGCGCCGATTGAGCACGGCAAGACCGATGTTCTCGACCAAATCCGCCCGACGCTTGGCAACGCTGTCCGGAGAAGCATCATAGGGACTGGTCCAGGCGATCTGCACGCGGGTCGCTCCACCCGGCACGACGACGGCTCCCACTCGCTGCCCTTGCTTTTCAAGGACACCGAGATCGGGCTCGGCCGGCGCCGGCGTCGCCGCGGTCCAATTGCCGAAACGGTTGCGAATATCGGCTTCGATCGCCGCCGCATCGATATCGCCGACCACGATCAGCGTGGCGCGATCCGGGCGGTAGTTGCTGCGGTAGTAATCCCGCACCAGATCGACGGGTGCATTGCGGATGATATCGGTCTTGCCGATCGGCGACCGCAGGGGCACGCGCTGGCCCGGCAGCAGCAGATTCATGAAGCCGATACCGCCGCGATACTGCGGCGTATCACGCAGCTTCTCTTCCGAGAGGATGACACCGCGCTCGCGATCAAAGGCACCGGCATCGAGCGTGAGTTCGCTTGCCGTCTCGCGCATTAGCATCAGGCCGGTGGAAACCGTATCGGGCTTGGCCTCCGGGAGATCGAGCGCATAGACGGTCTCGTTGTAGCCGGTGGATGCATTGGTATCCGGACCGAAGGCCAGACCGAGACGCTGGAGAGTCCGAATCATCTCGCCTTCGGGCACATGGGTCGAGCCCTTGAAGGCCATATGCTCAAGAAAATGCGCCAGCCCCTGCTGGTCGTCATTTTCCTGAAGCGAGCCGGTCGCGATACGAAACCGGATCGCAACCTGCCCCGAGGGCGTTGCATTGTGCATGACGGCGAAGCGCATGCCGTTGGGCAGCGTGCCAAAGCGAACACCGGATTCGGCCGGCAAATCACTGGTGGCTTGCGGCCAGCCGGAGGCCGGCACTTCGGCTCGAGCCGGCAGCGCGCCGGTCACAAGGACCGTGAGCGCCATGACCATGAAAAATCGGAGGAATGCGGCAGCGACTGGAACTTGGCGTGACATGCTTGCTTCGGTTTTGAGGAGAGCTTCGATGATGCGATGCACGAGAATATCCCGTTCATCGCATCATCGCAGGTGCATTGCAATCCCAGCTCTCAACCGAGAGAGAAGGCCGGTTTTTACATATGGATCGGCTTGAAGAAGGTCGCGAGTGCGGCTTCCTTCACGGCTTCCGACATGGTGGGATGCGCATGGCACGTGCGGCCGAGATCTTCCGAAGAGCCACCGAATTCCATCAGCACGGTGATCTCGTGGATCATCTCGCCGGCACCGAAGCCGACGATGTGGCCGCCGAGAACGCGGTCGGTTTCCTTGTCTGCCAGGATCTTGACGAAACCGTCGGTCGCCAGCATGGCGCGGGCGCGGCCGTTGGCGGAGAACGGGAACTTGCCGACCTTGTAGGCAATGCCAGCCGCCTTCAGCTCTTCCTCGGTCTTGCCGACGGAGGCGACTTCCGGCTGCGTGTAGACCACGCTTGGAATGACGTCGTAGTTCACATGGCCCGCCTGACCGGCGAGGATTTCGGCAAGCGCCACGCCCTCGTCTTCCGCCTTGTGCGCCAGCATCGGGCCCTTCACCACGTCGCCGATGGCATAGATGCCGGGGACATTGGTCTTGAAGTGACCATCGATTTCGACGCGGCCGCGATTGTCGAGCGCAACGCCGGCTTCTTCGAGACCGAGGCCGGCCGTGTAGGGCTTGCGGCCGGTGGAGACCAGCACGACATCGGCGTCAAGCACGACCTTGTCGCCGCCCTTGACCGGCTCGAAGGTAACCTTGGCGCCCTTGCCGGACTTCTCGACAGCGACAACCTTGGCGCCGAGGTGGAAGGTGATGCCCTGCTTGGCGAGCATGCGCTGGAACTGCTTGGAGACTTCGCCGTCCATGCCGCCGAGGATGTTGTCGAGATATTCGACGACGGTGACCTTGGAGCCGAGACGCGACCAGACCGAGCCAAGCTCGAGGCCGATGACACCACCGCCGACGACGACGAGGTTTTCCGGCACCTTGTCGAGCGCGATACCGCCGGTGGACGAGATGATCACCTTCTCATCGATTTCGAGCGGCACGCCCGGAATGCCGGCAACATCGGAGCCGGTGGCGATGACGATGTTCTTAGCCTCGATCTCGGTCACCTTGCCGTCTTCGGCCGTGACGGAAACCTTGCCGGCGGAAACGATCTTGCCGGTGCCCTGGAAGGTATCGATCTTGTTCTTCTTGAAGAGGAAGGCGACGCCATCGACGTTCGACTTCACGGTCGCATCCTTGTGCGCCATCATCTTCGGGAGGTTAAGCGTCGGCGCGGCGACTTCCACGCCGAGCGCATCCATGCCGTGGCCGGCATGATGGAACACTTCGGAAGCGTGCAGCAGCGCCTTGGACGGGATGCAGCCAACATTGAGGCAGGTGCCGCCATAGGTGGCGCGCTTTTCAATGACCGCGACCTTGAGGCCAAGTTGTGCAGCCTTGACGGCGCAGACATAGCCGCCGGGGCCGGTTCCGATAATGATCACATCGTAGGACATGGTTTAATTTCCTTGTTTTGTATCTCTAGAGCGTCATGACGCTCTAATTATTTGATTCAGCATGATCTTACCCGAAAACCGCTACGCACTTTTCGGGATCATGCTCGAGTTAGTCGGCCGCCCGCGCCATGGCGAGGCGGATGCCGAAGCCGACAAGTGCGGCCCCGGTGATGCGGTTGAACCATTTGCCGCTGGCGATGAAACGATCGCGGATCGGCTTGACGGTGAAGAAGACGGAGACACCGGCAAACCAGGCGACCAGCGCCGTCGCCATGCCGATGCCATAGCTGAACTGGATCAGCGCCGGCGTATCGTGATGCACGAGCGTCGAAAACAGCGACAGGAAGAACAGCACCGGCTTCGGATTGAGCGCATTGGTAATGAAGCCCGTCGCCAGGCAGCGCCAGACGGACACCGGCTTGCGGTCCTCGTCGGTGATCTCGATTTCCTTGACCTTGAAGCCCGGCTCTCTGAAAGACTTGATGCCGAGATAGACGAGATAGAGCACACCGGCCCATTTGATCGCGCTGAACAGCATCAGTGATTGCGAGACGATCAGGCCGAGGCCGAGAATGGTGTAGCTGATGTGGAAGAGCAACGAGAAGCCCATGCCGAGGCCGGTCATCATCGCCGCGCGGCGGCCATGCACGATGCTCTGGCGCAGGATCACGGCAAAGTCGGCGCCCGGCACGACGATGAAGATCGAAAATACGGCCATCAGGCCGAGGAATTCCCAAACATACTGCATAGTTTCCGCCTTCTCCGCTTAACGGCCGCCGCTCACATTGAGGATTGAGCCGGTTATATAGGATGCCTGGGGGCTCAATAGGTAGAGGACCGCGTCGGCAACTTCATCCGCCGTGCCGGCCCGCTGCATCGGAATGGTCGGGCTCAAGTCACGCACGCGGTCCGGCAACCCGCCGGAAGCATGGATATCGGTGTCGATGATCCCCGGACGCACCCCATTGACGCGGATGCCTTCGGTCACGACTTCGCGCGCCAGCCCGATCGTAAAAGTGTCGATCGCGCCCTTAGAGGCGGCATAATCGACATATTGGCTGGCTGAGCCCAGGATTGCCGCCATCGACGAGATATTGACGATCGCTCCGCCCTTGCCGCCGTGACGGGTCGACATGCGACGCACGGCCTGCCCGGCGCAGAGGATCGAGCCGGTGATGTTAATGCGGAACATGCGCTCAAGCCTTTCGGGCGTCATCTCGTCCACGCGCTGCGGCACATCGACGATGCCGGCATTGTTGGCAAGACCGTCCAGCCGGCCGAAATGCTCATCGACAGCGGAAAAGATCGACTGGATGTCAGCCGCCACGCCGACATCGCCGGCAACCGCGATCGCCTCGCCGCCGCCATCCCGGATCGTAGCAACCACCGTCTCCGCAGCCACTTTATTGGAGGCATAGTTGACGGCCACGGCCCAGCCCTGCCGGGCAGCGGCTATCGAGACTGCGGCACCGATGCCACGGCTACCGCCGGTGACGAGAAGAACAGGGGATTTGCCAGTCATTCGTCGCATCCTTTCAAGGTCAGCACATCCCAGGGAGCGACGGTCGCCTTGCCTTCGCCCCAGATGATGGATTGCCGGATCGAAGGTCCGAGCGCCGGCAGAAACAGCCGCGCGGCAGCCCCGGCACCCTCCGTCGGCAGCGCACTGATATCGCCCTTCATGTCCGAGGCATAGATCATGCCCTGCCAGACGGTGCAGGCGCGCAGATCGGCACCCGTCACGTCACCATCCGGGCAGTTGAACATGATCGTGCCATTGGCGTGCGGCCCATCGTCCGAACGCATGATCACGCCTTCCGCCACGATCGACGTGTTGCGCACGGCAAACTTGAATTTGTTGCTGACGGCAGCCGCCGGGCCTGCCGGCTCGAAACGCAGCTCATAGGCATCGTCCATGTCGCCATAGACAGCCTTTTCCTGCGCGCATTCATTCGCATGCGCCAGCGCGGGAACGGCCATGAGCGCCATCATCGTCCAGTGCAGAGGGGCCAATCTCGCCATCACTCGCTCCCCGGTTCGCGCCGGCCGTCCGCATTTTCGGTCACCCCGAAATCCGTGAACAGCAGGAGGGGACGACCATTGGCATCGAGGCCCCAGAAGACCGGATAGAAACCGTCGCCCCATCCGCTCCAGAAGACCGCGACATTGCCGCGCTTGCCGGCCACCGGCCGGTGCATGACATATTTGTCGTCATTCGCCTCGATCTCGGACGCCAGGACATCATCGTAATAATTGATGTCGGAAGAGGATTTTTGCGTGCGGACCTGCTGTTCCCGCTCCTGGATCAGGGCATAGGTATCGGCGTCCATATAGCAGCCGAGACCGGCATCGACCGGATAGCCGAAGAACTCGTTGCCCTTCAGCGACTTGATATCCTGACCGGCAATCACCGCCAGCTCCCAGCGCACCGGCTTGCCTGGGCCAAATCGCAGGCTGGCGGCGGCGATGCGGCCGAAGGCTTGATAGAGTGTCACGGGATAGTTGCCGGGTGAGACGGTCCTGACGAAGGCCGGGCGGTCCGGCCCGACCAGCGGATCGCTGGCGACGATACGCCCCGAGGTCAGCTCGACATCGCTTATACGAAAGACGGTGATCGACCTTGAGGCAAGATCGGCGTCGCTCAGCGACGCCAGATCGAGATTGCTGCTGAGCTTTGCCGCATCGAGATCATCCGCGACGGCGGGGGATGGCAACCATGCGGCGACGGCACACAAAAGTCCGCGCATCGTCCGCATGGGCCATGTCCACATGAGCCAGTGCTCCCTTAGAGATCGAGAACGAGACGTTCCGGATCTTCCAGGCTTTCCTTGACGCGCACGAGGAAGGTCACGGCTTCCTTGCCGTCGACCATGCGATGGTCATAGGAGAGCGCCAGATACATCATCGGACGGATGACGACCTGACCGCCGATGGCGACCGGACGTTCCTGGATCTTGTGCATGCCGAGAATGCCCGACTGCGGAGCATTCAGGATCGGCGAGGACATCAGCGAACCGTAGACACCGCCATTGGTGATGGTGAAGGTGCCGCCCTGCATGTCCGCCATCGACAGCGTACCGTCGCGGGCAGCCTTCGCCAGACGGCCAAGCTCCTTCTCGACTTCGGCAATCGACATCTGGTCGGCGTCGCGAATGACCGGAACCACGAGGCCCTTGTCGGTGCCGACAGCCATGCCGATGTGGCAGTAGTTCTTGTAGACGATGTCGGTGCCGTCGATCTCGGCGTTGACAGCCGGGAGTTCCTTCAGCGCATGCGTGACGGCCTTGGTGAAGAAGCCCATGAAGCCGAGCTTCACGCCATGCTTCTTCTCGAAGATGTCCTTGTACTTGTTGCGCAGGTCCATGACGGCCTTCATGTCCACCTCATTATAGGTGGTGAGCATGGCAGCGGTGTTCTGCGCATCCTTGAGGCGACGTGCGATCGTCTGGCGCAAGCGGGTCATCTTGACGCGCTCTTCGCGGCCGGCGTCTTCGACCGTCGTCGGCGCACGCGCGGCAACCGGAGCAGCCGGGACTGCGGCAGGCGCCGAAGCGGCCTTGGCAACGGCAGCGATGACATCACCCTTCAGAACCTGGCCGCGCTTGCCGCTGCCATCGACCTGATCGGCGGAGACATTGCTCTCGGCAAGCAGCTTCGCGGCGGCCGGTGCCGGCGGCATGGCAGAAGCCGGAGCGGAAACGGCGGGTGCGGCGACTGGGGCGGCAGCAGCCGGAGCGGGTGCTGCGGCAGGCGCGGCAGCCTGTGCCGGAGCAGCGGCAGCGCCGTTGCCAGCCGAGATCTGGCCGAGCAGCGCACCGAGACCGACGGTCTCACCGGCCTGGGCGACGATTTCGGACAGCGTGCCGGCAATCGGCGAGGGAACTTCGATCGTCACCTTGTCGGTTTCCAGTTCGACAATCGGCTCGTCGACCTTGATGGCGTCGCCGACCTTCTTGAACCAGGTGCCGACGGTCGCTTCGCTGACGGACTCGCCGAGGGTAGGAACGCGGATTTCAGTGGCCATTGTTCAGATCCTGATTTTTCGTCTTATGAGTTAGATAGAATTTCCGGCGACAGATGGCCGGGGAATGATCGAGAGTGTCGGCATTTGCGATGTCGATGACGCGCATATCGAAGGCACCATCGGCCTCGAACGCCCGGGCGGCGTGTTGCTGCATGGCGGCCATCTCCTCCCCTGTGGCGTCATGCGGAAAGCCGGAGCGCGATGGCACAAGTTTCAAATGAAAATAAGCCATCGCGCAACCCCTTGCTTAACCGCCGAGCGCATCCTCGAGGAATGCCGCAAGCTGCGACAGGTGCTTCGACATCAGGCCCGTCGCCGGAGAGGCGGCAGCCGGACGGCCGGTGTAGCGAACCCGCTGGTACTTGGCATCGATATGGGCAAGCACCCATTCCAGATAAGGATCGATGAAGGACCAGGCGCCCATATTCTTCGGCTCTTCCTGGCACCAGACCATCTCCGCATTGCGGAAGCGGCTGAGCTCATTGATCAGCGCCTTGGCCGGGAACGGATAGAGCTGTTCGATGCGCAGCAGGTAGATATCGTCGATGCCGCGCTTTTCGCGCTCTTCCAGCAGGTCGTAATAGACCTTGCCCGAGCAGATGACGACGCGACGGATCTTGTTGTCCTTCTGCAGCTTGATCGGGCCGTCCTTGATCACTTCCGCATCGTCCCAGAGCAGGCGATGGAAGGAGGATTCCCCCGCCATCTCCGCCAGGCTCGACACGGCGCGCTTGTGGCGCAGCAGCGACTTCGGCGTCATCAGGATCAGCGGCTTGCGGAAGTCGCGCTTCAGCTGACGGCGCAGGATATGGAAGTAGTTAGCCGGCGTCGTAACGTTGGCGACCTGCATATTGTCTTCTGCGCAAAGCTGCAGAAAGCGCTCGAGGCGGGCCGAAGAGTGTTCCGGACCCTGGCCTTCATAGCCGTGCGGCAGCAGGCAGACGAGACCGGACATGCGCAGCCACTTGCGTTCGCCCGAAGAGATGAACTGATCGAAGACAACCTGCGCACCGTTGGCGAAGTCGCCGAACTGGGCTTCCCAGAGCGTCAGCGCATTCGGACGAGCCAGCGAATAGCCGTATTCGAAACCGAGAACCGCTTCTTCCGACAGCATCGAGTTGATGACTTCGTAGCGGGCCTGGGTCGGCGACAGGTTGGCGAGCGGAATATAGCGCTCTTCGGTTTCCTGATCGTAGAGAACCGAATGGCGCTGCGAGAACGTGCCGCGTTCGCAATCCTGGCCGGACAGGCGGATCTTGTGGCCTTCGATGACCAGCGCGCCGAAAGCCAGCGCTTCCGCCATCGCCCAGTCGATGCCTTCGCCGCTCTGCACCATGTTGGCGCGGTTTTCCATGAAGCGCTGGATGGTGCGGTGCGCGTGGAAGCCGGCCGGGATTTCCGACAGCTTGCGACCGATCTCCTTCAGCGTCTTCATCGGCACGGCGGTCTTGCCGCGGCGCTGCTCATCGGCATTGTCGGCCGCATGCAGGCCCGACCACTCGCCATCAAGCCAGTCGGCCTTGTTCGGCTTGTAGTGCTGGCCGGCCTCGAACTCCTGCTCGAGATGGGCGCGCCAGTCGGCCTTCATCTTTTCGACTTCGCCATCGGTCAGGACGCCTTCGGCGACCAGCCGCTCGGAATAGAGCTGCAGGACCGTCTTGTGGGCGCGGATGACCTTATACATGTTCGGCTGCGTGAAGGACGGTTCATCGCCTTCATTGTGGCCGTAGCGGCGGTAGCAGAACAGATCGAGGACGACCGGCTTGTGAAACTTCATGCGGAATTCGGTGGCGATCTTGGCTGCATAAACCACGGCTTCCGGATCGTCGCCGTTCACATGGAAGATCGGCGCTTCGATCATCTTGGCGACGTCGGACGGATAGGGCGACGAGCGCGAGAAGGCCGGATTGGTGGTGAAGCCGATCTGGTTGTTGATGATCACATGCATCGTGCCGGCAACGCGATGTCCGCGCAGGCCCGAGAGGCCGAGGATTTCGGCAACCACGCCCTGGCCGGCAAAAGCCGCGTCGCCGTGGATCAAGAGCGGCACGACCTTGGCGCGCTCCGACAGCGGAATGATGTCGCCATCCCACTGGGTGGCACCCATATCCTGCTTGGCGCGGGCCTTGCCCATGACCACGGGATTGACGATTTCCAGATGCGACGGATTGGCCGTCAGCGAAACGTGCACCTTGTTGCCGTCGAAATCACGGTCCGAGGAGGCGCCGAGATGGTACTTGACGTCACCAGAGCCTTCGACTTCGTCCGGCGCGTAGGAGCCGCCCTTGAACTCGTGGAAGATAGCGCGATGCGGCTTGCCCATGACCTGCGAAAGCACGTTCAGGCGACCGCGATGGGCCATGCCGAACAAAGCTTCCCTGAGGCCGAGCTGGCTGCCGCTCTTCAGGATCTGCTCCAGCGCCGGGATCAGCGATTCGCCGCCGTCGAGACCGAAACGCTTGGTGCCCTTGAACTTGACGTCGAGGAACTGCTCGTAGCCTTCGGCTTCGATCACCTTCTGCAGGATCGCTTTCTTGCGTTCGGGATTGAAAGCAATACCCTTATCGACGCCTTCGATGCGCTCCTGGATCCAGGCCTTCTCTTCCGGATTGGAGATATGCATGAATTCGACGCCGAGCGTCGAACAGTAGGTGCGCTCGAGGATCTCGATCATCTCGCGCACGCTGGCATATTCTAGGCCGAGCACGTTATCGATGAAGATCTTGCGATCGAGGTCAGCCTCGGTGAAGCCGTAAGCTTCCGGCGATAGTTCCTTGTAATCTTCGACCGCAGCGGCGATGCCGAGCGGGTCGAGCTTGGCGTGCAGGTGGCCGCGCATGCGATAGGCGCGGATCATCATGATGGCGCGGACGGAATCGCGCGTCGCCTGCAAAACGTCAGCCGTGTCGGTCGGCTTGCCCTGGGCTTCGGCCTTGGCCTTCACCTTGGTCTCGATGACCTTTTCGACGATGCCCCAGTTGCCGTCGAGCGCGGAGACGAGCTCACCATTGGCCGGGATCGGCCAGTTTTTGCGCTGCCAGGAGGCGCCCTTGGCCGCCCGCTTCACGTCGTCGGGACTGTCTTCCAGCGCCTTGAAGAAGGACCGCCACTCGTCGGACACCGACGATGCGTCTTCCTCGTAGCGCGCGTAGAGCTGCTCGATATAGGCAGCGTTCGCACCGTCCAGGAACGAAGTGATCTGAAATTGCTCGTTGGCTTCTTGCCTTGCCATGGTGATATGCGGACGCCTTCGTCCGCCTCCCGACTTGTTTGCATTGCCGGCTTATGGACATCCGGCGACCGTATTTCGTTCGCGGCCGCTCGGACCGCACATCTGCACTTACGAATGGGAAGGCCGGACGGGATAGGCGGCTGCCGCTCCCCGTCCGGGTCTTGCTATAGGTAGGATCAGCCCTTCAGGACTTCCACCAGCGTCTTGCCGAGACGCGCCGGCGACGGCGACACGCGAATGCCTGCCGCTTCCATCGCCGCAATCTTGTCTTCCGCGCCGCCCTTGCCGCCGGAAATCACGGCGCCAGCATGGCCCATGGTGCGGCCGGGAGGTGCCGTGCGGCCGGCGATGAAGCCGACCATCGGCTTCTTGCGGCCCTTCTTGGCTTCGTCCTTGAGGAACTGCGCGGCTTCTTCTTCAGCCGAACCGCCGATTTCGCCGATCATGATGATCGACTTGGTTTCGTCGTCGGCGAGGAACATTTCCAGGATGTCGATGAATTCCGTGCCCTTGACCGGGTCGCCGCCGATACCGACAGCTGTCGTCTGGCCGAGGCCTTCATTGGTGGTCTGGAACACGGCTTCATAGGTCAGCGTGCCCGAACGCGAGAGAACGCCGACGGAGCCCTTCTTGAAGATGGAGCCCGGCATGATGCCGATCTTGCATTCGTTCGGCGTCAGGACGCCGGGGCAGTTCGGTCCGATCAGGCGCGACTTCGACTTGTCGAGACGAGCCTTGACCTTGACCATGTCGGCAACCGGAATGCCTTCCGTGATGCAGACGATCAGCGGGATCTCAGCGTCGATCGCTTCGAGGATCGCAGCCGCGGCACCTGCCGGCGGAACGTAGATGACCGAGGCGTTGGCGCCAGTGGCGTCCTTGCCTTCAGCGACCGACTTGAAAATCGGCAGCTTTTCGCCTTCCTTGCCGGTCCAGGTTTCGCCGCCCTTGGAAGGGTGGATACCGCCGACCATCTTCGTGCCGTGATAGGCAAGCGCCTGCTCGGTGTGGAAGGTGCCGGTCTTGCCGGTCAGGCCCTGAACCAGGACCTTGGTGTCTTTGTTGATGAGAATGGACATCTTGCCTCAGGCTCCCTTGACTGCCTTGACGATCTTCTGGGCGGCATCGTCCAGGTCATCGGCAGAGATGACATTGAGACCGGATTCATTGATGATCTTCTTGCCGAGCTCGACATTGGTGCCTTCGAGGCGAACGACGAGCGGAACCTTCAGACCGACTTCCTTGACGGCTGCGAGCACGCCTTCGGCAATGACATCACACTTCATGATGCCGCCGAAGATGTTGACCAGGATACCCTGGACTGCCGGATCGGCAGTGATGATCTTGAAGGCGGCCGTGACCTTTTCCTTGGTGGCGCCACCGCCGACATCGAGGAAGTTCGCCGGCTCGGCGCCGTAGAGCTTGATGATGTCCATGGTTGCCATGGCAAGGCCGGCACCGTTGACCATGCAGCCGATGTTGCCGTCGAGAGCAACGTAAGCCAGGTCGTATTCGTGAGCCTGGATTTCCTTCTCGTCTTCTTCCGACTTGTCGCGCAGGGCGCGAATGTCTTCATGACGGAACAGCGCATTGCCGTCGAAGGAGACCTTGGCGTCGAGGACGCGCAGGCGGCCGTTGGTCATGACGATCAGCGGGTTGACCTCGAGCAGGGCCATGTCCTTCTCGACGAAGGCCTTGTAGAGGATCGGGAACAGCTTGGCGCCGTCCTCGCGAGCAGCCCCTTCGAGCTTCAGCGCGTCGGAAATGGCGGTCGAGTCGGCAGCCGTCACACCAGCAGCCGGATCGATGGCGACGG
This sequence comes from Rhizobium sp. AP16, assembly GCF_000281735.1. Classification (NCBI taxonomy): domain Bacteria; kingdom Pseudomonadati; phylum Pseudomonadota; class Alphaproteobacteria; order Hyphomicrobiales; family Rhizobiaceae; genus Rhizobium; species Rhizobium sp. AP16. The sequence goes on from NZ_AJVM01000004.1 coordinate 88,374, forward strand.
TGATGATCTTTTCCGGCGTGTCGTGCGCGACGGTCTCGATGTCCATGCCGCCTTCGGTCGATACGACGAAGGCGACCTGACCGACGGAGCGGTCGACCAGGATCGAGAGGTAGAGTTCGCGGTCGATGTCGGCGCCGTCTTCGATGTAGAGGCGGTTGACCTGCTTGCCGGCCGGGCCGGTCTGCTTGGTCACCAACGTGTTGCCGAGCATGTCCTTGGAATTGGCAACGACGTCCTCGATCGACTTGGCGAGGCGAACGCCGCCCTTGGCGTCGGAGCTAAGTTCCTTGAACTTGCCCTTGCCGCGGCCGCCGGCGTGGATCTGGCTCTTGACGACGTAAAGCGGACCCGGAAGCTGCTTTGCGGCAGCTTCGGCTTCGTCTGCGGAGAAGATGGCAACGCCGTCCGCGACGGGTGCGCCAAAGGACTTCAGCAGAGCCTTGGCCTGATATTCATGAATGTTCATGGGTTTATCCCTGTTATAACGCGGAAATTACTTCAGCGACGGCGCGATGGTGATGCAGGCTTCGCAAAGACCGGCGACGGATGCGACCGACTTGTCGAAGGCTTCCTTCTCGGCCTTGTTCAGGTCGATCTCGATAATGCGCTCGATGCCGCCGGCGCCGATGACCGTGGGAACGCCGACATACATGTCCTTGACGCCATACTGGCCATCGAGATGGGCAGCGCACGGCAGAACGCGCTTCTTGTCCTTGAGGTAGGATTCAGCCATGGCGATGGCGGATGCGGCCGGAGCGTAATAGGCCGAGCCGGTCTTCAAGAGACCGACGATCTCGGCGCCGCCGTCGCGAGTACGCTGAATGATCTCTTCGAGGCGCTCAGCGGTGAGCCAGCCCATGGTGACGAGGTCGGTCAGCGGAATGCCGGCAACGGTGGAGTAACGAGCAAGCGGGACCATCGAGTCGCCATGGCCGCCGAGAACGAAAGCGGTGACATCTTCGACGGAAACGTTGAATTCCTTGGCGAGGAAGAGGCGGAATCGCGACGAGTCCAGCACGCCGGCCATGCCGACGACCTTGTTGGCCGGGAGGCCCGAGAACTTCTGCAGCGCCCAGACCATGGCGTCGAGCGGGTTGGTGATGCAGATCACGAAAGCGTTCGGGGCATACTTCTTGATGCCGGCGCCGACCTGCTCCATGACCTTGAGGTTGATGCCGAGAAGATCGTCGCGGCTCATGCCCGGCTTGCGGGCGACGCCGGCGGTGACGATGCAGACGTCGGCACCTTCGATCGCGGAGTAATCACTGGCGCCGGTCAAGTTGGCGTCGAAGCCTTCGACTGGCGAAGACTGGGCGATGTCGAGACCCTTGCCCTGGGGAATGCCGTCCGCGATGTCGAACAGGACGATGTCGCCCAGTTCCTTCAGGCCGGCGAGATGCGCCAGCGTGCCACCAATCATGCCAGAACCAATAAGTGCGATCTTGTTGCGCGCCATTTCGGGGTATCCTTTGCGATCAAAATCCGTGGCGGGACGCCCACAAGGCATCCACCATTGCCGCCAATCGCATAGACCCAACGGCCGAAATTGGCAATTGATTATTTTGAGAGCAGGGATTTCAATCGGTTAGATCGATAATGTCTTACGTAAACGTAAGACATTCTGTCACCAATCTGTTACTCGGCAGCCCGTTTGGCGGGAGTCTGAGCGAGATATTCGGCGCTGCGCATCTCGAAAAGCCGCGATGCGGTGCGGTCGAATTCGAAGCCTTCCGTACCGCGCCTTTCGACCAGCAGATCCTCCGGCATCGCCGCTGCTGAAACATAAAGCCGGATGGCGTGATCGTAAAGCGTGTCGATAAGGATGATGAAACGCTTGGTCTGGTTGCGTTTTTCCGGCCCGAGCTTCGGCACCCGGTCGAGAAAGATCGTGTCGAACCGCTTGGCGATCGCCAGAAAGTCGGCTGCCCCCAGCGGCGCGTCGCAGAGATCGGCGAAGGAAAAACGCGCGATGCGATCGGCGGCAAGCGGCACATGGATGGACCGCCCCTTCATCGGGATGTCCATGGGCTGCGGCTTGCGGCCATGCAGCGCCTGTACCCAGGACGCCTCCATCGCCATGTCGGTGCGCTCGTCGATCGGGATCAGATAGACCGGCTGACTGTTCAGCTTCTCCATCCGGTAATCGGTTGGCGAATCCAGCGTGACGACCTCGACATGGCGTTTCAGCAGATCGATGAAGGGCAGGAACAGGCCGCGATTGAGGCCGTCGCGATAAAGATTGTCAGGCTCGACATTCGAGGTGGCGACCAGCACGCAGCCGAGCGAGAACAGCTCGGAAAACAACCGCGACAGGATCATTGCGTCGGCAATGTCGGTCACGGTGAATTCATCGAAGCACAGCAGCTCGGCCTCGCTATAGAGGTCGGCCGCGACCGGCAGCACCGGGTCTGCCTGCTTGGTCTCGCCATTCTTGAATTTCAGCCGGTGAGCTGCGATGCGATTGTGCACATCGGCCATGAATTCGTGGAAATGCGCCCGGCGCTTCTTCTTGGCTGGCGCCATGGCGAAGAACATGTCCATCAGCATGGTCTTGCCACGCCCGACGCTGCCATGGATGTAGAGACCGCGAACGATCTCGGCCGGCTTCTTGCGCGCAAACATCCAGCCGAGAGCGCTCGACTTGATTGCCGGCCGCTTCTGCTTGAGATTGGCAAGCACGCGATCGAGGGATTTCGCCACATCCATCTGCGCCGAATCCACCTGAAGCGATCCGGAGGCCGTCAGCGCCTTTAGCTGTTCGCCGACGCTGATGGAATAATCGGGCATGGGCTGCATGGGGAAATATCCACCTGTGCAAAGGGGAAGCGACCCGGACGGCCGCCCCCTTTCAAAAGAGCTTTATCGGCTGAGGCTGATCGGCTGGCCGGACGCGGTCGAGCCATCGTAGCGCGAATCGGCCGTCTTGTAGAGCGAGCCGATCTGGTTGCCGTCACGGTCCTTGAGAAGAACCTGCTTGCCGGACACCGCCCAGGAACCCATCGCCGTCAGCTCACCGGCACAACCGCGTGTGCCGCCGCGCGATCCGCCACCGAGATTGGTGAGCGTCAGGAACATATCGCAGCTCGACCCGCCATTGCTGACCTTCCAGCTGCCGACCATGGATTCCTTGGTCACGTCCTGCGCGGATGCCGCCATCGCCTGCTGTTGCTGCGGATTGGCCGCGTTCGGCGCGTTCGACGGCGCCGCAGGAAACTGCGAACCATCGGCGCCATTCGTCGGCGGTAGCTGGCTAGACTGCACGGAAGGAACAGGCTGAGCCTGCAAGGGTGGTGGGCGCGAATAGGACGTATCGTCGTTGTTGTATGCTGTGCGCTGGCAACCGGCAAGCGACAGACCTATCGCCGCAGCCGTCACTGCATATCTCAATTGCATCATCATACTCCTAATCGTCCACCGCTGACATTGGGAAACCGAGCACCCATAAAATTGGAACTAACGTATTTCATTTTGGTTAATCAAGTCGATACAGGCATAAATCGCCGGACGCCATAGCTGTTCAGGAATCCGGTGATTTCAAGGCTGAACGCGCCGGACCTCAGCCAGATAGAAGTCATCGGCCAATTCCTGCACCCTTTTGTCGCGCTCCGCGTCGTGACGGAGCTCGTTCGAGAAATCGGAATAGCGTGCGAGCGAAGCCGTCAGAAACTGTATCAGCGGCAACGGCGGTACACCCTCTCCCATCTCGCGCGTCTCTTTCTTGACTGCCACCAATTGCAGAATTGTAGCCCGCATGTCCTCAGACATATCGATAGCTTCAAGGCATTCGAGCATGTTCATTGGCGGCAATTTTTCGAAATTCGTTTGACGCATCCATTCGAGCGCGATCGCCGGTCGAATGGAATAAAGCAGCTTCTTCAAGCGGACGGGCTCGTTTTCTTCGCCCGGTCGGTGCTGTTTCATCAGGCCGATATAATGCTGAGCGACCTTCTCCGGCACCATGATCGCATCCAGCAACGCACCGAGACGATCGCGGAAGCCGGGCTCTTCCTCATAGACGAGCGGCGATTTCAACCATTCGACAAGAACGGCGTTACCCTTCAGCGCCAAAAGCAACGCCTTGCGCAGATCCCACCCACCGGTATCGATATCGCCAACGATCGGAAACTCGATGACGTCGCGATGCGGAAACAAAGTCAGATGATCCCGCTCCGGCCTGATGTAGACGAAGCGGCAATCATAATCGCTGTCCGGCGAGGGGAAGCCCCAGGCACGACTGCCGCTTTCGATGGCAAGGCCAATGCGAATGCCTTCGGCTGTGACAGAAGCAAGCCGCAATCGAATTTCGGCCACGGCCTCCGGGGCAAAGCCCTCCATCATCATGCGAACATAATCCCCATTGCTGCCAAGCCGACAAACAATCGCCGGCGGTCAGACTCGCCGTTCGACCATCATCTTCTTGATTTCCGCGATCGCCTTGGCAGGGTTCAGGCCCTTGGGGCAGGTCTGGGCGCAGTTCATGATCGTGTGGCAGCGATAAAGGCGGAAAGGATCCTCGAGATTGTCGAGACGCTCGCCCTTTGCCTCGTCGCGGCTGTCGATCAGCCAGCGATAGGCCTGCAGCAGAACAGCCGGACCGAGATAACGGTCGCCGTTCCACCAGTAGCTCGGACAGGAGGTCGAGCAGCAGGCGCAGAGGATGCACTCATAGAGGCCGTCGAGCTTCAGGCGGTCCTCATGGCTCTGCTTCCATTCCTTGGCCGGCGGCGGCGACACGGTCTTGAGCCAAGGCTCGATCGAGCGATGCTGGGCGTAGAAGTTCGTCAGATCCGGCACCAGGTCCTTGACGACCGGCAGATGCGGCAGCGGATAGATCTTCACCGTGCCCTTGATCTCGTCCAGGCCCTTGGTGCAGGCGAGCGTGTTGGTGCCGTCGATGTTCATCGCGCAGGAACCGCAGATACCTTCACGACAGGAACGGCGCAGCGTCAGCGTCGGGTCGATGTTGTTCTTGATGTAGAGCAAGCCATCGAGCACCATCGGGCCGCAATCGTCGACATCGATGTAATAGGTGTCGATGCTCGGGTTCAGACCGTCATCCGGGCTCCAGCGATAGACGCGGAATTCGCGCGTGTTCTTGGCACCCGCCGGCTTCGGCCAGACTTTGCCTTCACGCATCTGAGAGTTCTTGGGGAGAGCGAGTTCAACCATGGTCAGTTCCTCTCAGATCAATAGACGCGTGCTTTTGGCTCGATCTTGTGCGGATCGATGCCTTCGGCAATCAGTTCGGTATGGACGGGACGATAGTCGAGCTTCACGTCGCCGGCTTCGTTGACCCAGGCAAGCGTGTGCTTGCGCCAGTTCTCATCGTCGCGGCCGCCGAACTTGCCCTCGGTATAGTCCTCGCGGGCATGCGAGCCGCGGCTCTCCTTGCGGGCCTCGGCGCCGTAGATCGTCGCGATGGCGTTGGTCATCAGATTGTGCAGTTCCAGCGTCTCGACGAGATCGGAATTCCAGATCAGCGAACGGTCGGTGACCTTAACATCGGACAGTTCCTTCCAGATCTCCGAAATGCGGCGGCAGCCGGATTCCAGCGATTCCTGCGTGCGGAAAACGGCAGCGTCTTCCTGCATGGCGCGCTGCATTTTCTCGCGCAATACCGCCGTCGGCGTGCTGCCGCTGGCGTGACGCAGGCGGTCGAAGCGATCCATGATCTTGTCGCAGGCAGCAACGTTGACCGGCGGCACCGGGCTGACGCGGTCGATGACTTCGCCGGCACGAATGGCAGCGGCACGACCGAAGACCACGAGGTCGATCAACGAATTGGAGCCGAGACGGTTGGCACCGTGCACCGAGGCGCAGCCGGCTTCGCCGACGGCCATCAGACCCGGCAACACGCGCTCGGGATTGTTGCTGTCGGCATTCAGCACTTCGCCCCAATAGTTCGTCGGAATGCCGCCCATGTTGTAGTGTACGGTCGGCAGAACCGGGATCGGCTCGCGGGTCACGTCGACGCCGGCGAAAATGCGCGCGCTCTCGGAAATGCCCGGCAGGCGCTCATGCAGCACGGCCGGATCGAGATGGTCGAGATGCAGGAAGATGTGGTCCTTGTTCTTGCCAACCCCGCGACCCTCGCGGATTTCCAGGGTCATGCAGCGAGAAACGACGTCACGCGAGGCAAGGTCCTTTGCCGAAGGAGCATAGCGCTCCATGAAGCGCTCGCCTTCGGAATTAACGAGATAGCCGCCTTCGCCGCGCGCGCCTTCGGTGATCAGACATCCCGAACCGTAAATGCCGGTCGGATGGAACTGCACGAATTCCATGTCCTCCAGCGGCAGTCCGGCGCGGGCCACCATGCCGCCACCGTCACCGGTGCAGGTATGGGCTGAGGTTGCCGAGAAGTAGGCGCGGCCATAGCCGCCGGTCGCCAACACCACCATCTTGGCAGCGAAGCGATGGATCGTGCCGTCATCGAGGCACCAGGCAACGACGCCGGTGCAGCGGCTGCCGTCATCCGACATGATGAGGTCGAGCGCGAAATACTCGATGAAGAATTCCGCATTGTTGCGCAGCGACTGGCCGTAGAGCGTGTGCAGGATGGCGTGACCGGTACGGTCGGCTGCCGCGCAGGTGCGCTGCACCGGCGGTCCCTCGCCGAAATTCTGCATGTGGCCGCCGAACGGGCGCTGATAGATCTTGCCTTCCTCGTTGCGCGAAAAGGGCACGCCGTAATGCTCGAGCTCATAGACCGCCTTCGGCGCTTCCATGACCATGTATTGCATGGCGTCGACGTCGCCGAGCCAGTCGGAGCCCTTGACGGTGTCGTAGAGATGCCACTGCCAGCTGTCCGGCGTCATGTTCTGAAGCGAGGCGGCAATGCCGCCCTGGGCTGCAACGGTGTGCGAACGGGTCGGAAAGACCTTGGTGATGCAGGCGGTGCGGAAGCCCTGTTCGGCCATGCCGAGCGTGGCGCGCAGGCCAGCGCCGCCGGCGCCGACGACGATCACGTCATAGGAGTGATCGACATACTTGTAGGCTTTGCCATTCTGAGCGGATGAGTTCGATGCCATGATGCAATTATCCTACGAACGCGATCTTCAGAATGGCGAAGAGACAGAGCCCCGCCATGACGATCGAGAAGAATGTGTTGAGCATGAGAAGGACGATCTTGCCGAATTCGCCGTGGACATAGTCCTCGATGATGACCTGCATGCCGAGCTTCATGTGAATGATACCGGAGATCACCATCAGGCCCATGATGACGGCGACGAAGGGATTCGACAGGGCGTGCACGACCTCCGCATAGGGAGCGCCAGCATAGATGATCAGGAAAATGACGAAGAAAATGAAGAGCGGGACGTTGGCGACGGCGGTCAGGCGCTGGCGCCAGAAATGGTCGGTGCCTTCCTTGGCGGAGCCGAGGCCGCGGACTTTGCCCAAAGGGGTACGCATATCCATAAGAAATATCCTTTAAAGCAATGATCCCGAACCGAAGGACCGCAAAGCGGCTTCGGACAGGATCATGCCAATCAAACCAGCCGGATGGCGATGCCGATGATCCAGACCAGCGCGGTCAGACAGAGCGAACCGACGAGCGTCGCCTTGGCCAGCTTGGTCGAGAATTCCTTACCGAAGCCGTAGCCGAGGTCCCACATGAAATGGCGCAGACCGCCGAGCATGTGGTGGAGCAGCGCCCATGTGTAACCGAACAGCACGAGCCGACCGATGATCGTGCCCATGATCCAGTTGACCAGTTCGAAATAGCCCTGGCCCGTCGCCGCGGCGATCAGCCACCAGGCAACCAGCACCGTACCGAAATAGAGCGCGCCACCGGTGATGCGGTGCACGATCGACATGATCATGGTGGGAATAGGCTTGTAGATTTGCAGATGCGGCGACAAGGGCCGGTTTTGTGTGACGTTCGCCATCAGAACCTCGCGGCGTTACGATACGCTTCTATCCCGGATGTCTCCGGGGCAACGCACACGCGCGGAAAAATCCTGTGTGCGTTGCATCAATTGCGACCATTAATCACGGAAAGGCACGGCGACAAGCACAATTGCTGTCTGCCTCGAATTTAATCGATTCGGATCGCTCGACATCTTTGGCGCGTGGGCCGAGGCCGTGTCCTCCGATTGGAGCCTCGATATGATTTTCCCGTCTGCCAAGTGGACTTAACCACGCGCTTGCGGCATTCTGCTCTTCACACTTTATTAGGGATTTAACGGGTGGGGAAAACGCATGCGGCAGCATTTTTTCAAGGCAGCGGCGCTCGTTTTGGCGGCAGTTGCCGTTCTATCATCCGTATCGGTCTTGGCGGGTGATTATCGCCGGGAGCATCGGCCGTTCCATCATTCCGGCCCCCACCGGTTGCAGGAAATCTCCTGGCCGCAGCGCTCGGCACAGCCGCAGCCGGACAGAATCGTCCTGATGGACCGGCAATATGCGGGAGATATCGGCACCTACGCCGGAACCGCAGATGTCTACCAGGCCAATGACGGAACCTACGTCCTTGGTTATGGCGGCTATGACCGATACCCCGACAAACCCGCGACACGGCTGAGACCCCGCGCCCAGGTGATCGATATCAAGCTTGCCGGCAATGCCTGCGCCTATGAAGCGGGCGTCTGCGTGATTCGCCCGTAAGGATCGTTAGTCGGCGAGAAATCGCCAGACCGTCGTCTTCTTGACTTCGCTATCCTCCAGCGCCCGTGTCACCGGCACCTGATAGCTGGCCCGCGCCTCCAGGCGATCCTTGGGCAGGTAGGCGCGGCCTGGATCGCCGACCAGAACCAGAAGGCCCTCCCCTGCCAACCGCCGAAACCAGGGAATGAGCAGATCGGCAAAATCTCGATCATAAAAGACATCCCCGGCAAGAACGACATCGGCATCGATCGCCTGATCCACGAGATTGTCGCCGATGAAATCGAGCGCAACATCGTTTTCAACTGCGTTCAACCGCACCGCCGTTTCCGCCCAGGGGTCGATATCGGCGGCGAGCACTCGGCTTGCGCCCGCAAGCCTCGCCGCAATCGCCACCAGTCCCGAACCGCTGGCGAAATCGACAACCCGTTTGCCGGCAACCGCGTCGGGATGATCGAGGATATAGCGCGCAAGCCCTTGCCCGCCGGCCCAGGCGAAAGCCCAGAAGGGCGGCGGCAGGCCGATCTCCTCAAGTTCCTCCTCCGTCTTCAGCCAGAGATCATGGGCTTCGCTGGCCAGATGCAGCCGGATTTCCGGTGTATGCGGCGGCGCCATGACGCTGGTGTTCGCACGGATGAATGTCTCCGGATCGGTCTTCAAGCGGCCCTCGGGTCGAGAGTGTCAAACGGGCGGATTGTCGAGCTCGCCCATGCGGCAGACTTCGAGATACTCATCGTCCGTCACCGGCTGCACGGAAAGCCGCATCGAGGTCACCAGCGACATCTGCGAGAGCTTCGGATTGGCCTTGATATCCTTCAGCGACACCGGCTTCGGCATATCGCGCACGGCGCGGATATCGACGCAATCCCAGCGCGGATCGTCCTTGGCGGTGGCATCGGGATGCGACAGCGCGCAGACCTCGACGATCCCGACGATCTCCAGCCCGTCATTGGAATGGTAGAAGAAGCCCTTGTCGCCGATCTGCATCGTCCGCATGTTGTTGCGGGCAAGATAGTTGCGAACGCCGGTCCAGGCCGTACCCTCGCTCCCGGCATCCTTCTGCTGCTGCCAGGACCAGGAGGACGGCTCGGATTTATACAGCCAATGCGCCATGCCTCATGCCTCCGGATTGTTGAAGACCCAGTTGAACGGCTTGACCTCGACACTCTCGAACAGGCCGGCCTTGGCATAGGGATCGGAATCGGCAATCGCCTTCGCTGCCTCTATAGTGTCGGCATTGACGATAACCAGGCTGCCATTCGGCTTGCCGTCGGCATCGAGGAACGGCCCCGCTATCTTCAGCGTGCCCTCGGCGTTGAGCTTGTTCAAATGCTCGACATGGGCGGGACGCGTGTCCATGCGGACATTCAGGTGACCGGGCTTGTCCTTGCAGACAAAGGCAAACAGCATTGTTTTATTCTCCTATGGAAATCGGAATATGAGTGTTTATTCGCTCTCGGAACAATTAGCCGGTGCTCCTCCGCAGAGGATTGACGATATCTAGACCCCAAAAGTCTCTTTCGTTGTCTGTTGCCAAAACACAATCATTTACAATAGCCACCGAGGCAATAATCATATCGAAGGCATCGCGTGGCCGATCCGCTGCTTTTCCTTCGGCCATAAGCTGTGCCCAGACCAACCCGGCGCGTTCGTCAAAGGCAAGAATACGACCGGCGAACACGGCCTGCGGCCCCGCACGGCTTGAAAACCACGCTTCCAACAGGTTACGTCTGCGGCCCGTCGGCATGATCAGAATACCGCGCTGAATCTCGGCAACGGCAAGGGACGGAACAAACAAATCACTATCCGACTGCTCTTCGTACCACGCCAGAAGCGCCCTCGAAGGTTCGGGCTTAATCGCATTGCTGACGATATTGGTATCAAGCAAATAGCGCGTCACAAATCGATCTCACGCGGGCGCGTCCGCAGCCGTTCGAGATCGAGTTCCGCATCCTCAAGAGGAAAACTCCGCAATGCGGCGATGACGCCGCCTTTCTTTGGCGGCTCTTCCGAGATCGTCTTGCTGACGAGATCTCGTATGCGGGCCGATTCAGGATTATCCTCTGCCAGACGTCTTGCCAGCGAGCGGATGAGAGCACGGTCGCCGTCAAGCCCGAGCACCTCGAAACGGGCCAGACCGCGCTCGCCAAGGCGGGAACGATAATTCTGAATCGCGCGTTTTTGTGAACTGCCCATCGTGGCCTCCGATTATATCCAGTAATATATCCAGTGCGCCATTGATATTCAAGCTATTCCGTCGTGATCGGCCGCGTCATCAATTGCTCAATGGCGGTCGGGATATCCAGTTTGCCGTCGATTATGGCCGAAACGGCTTCGGTGATCGGCATATCAACGCCGAGACCTTGCGCCAGCTTCGCCGCGATCGAGGCGGCATAGGCGCCTTCGACCAGCTCTCCATGCGCGGGATCGACCGTCTGGCCCTGACCGAGCGCAATGCCGAAGCGCAGGTTGCGGGATTGATGGCTGGTGGCGGTCAGCACGAGGTCGCCGAGGCCGGAAAGCCCGCGCACGGTCTCCGCCTTGCCGCCCTTGGCAAAGACGAAGCGCGACATCTCAGCAAGGCCGCGGCTGATCAGCGCCGCGCGTGCCGAATCGCCGATCCCTCGTCCTTCAACGATACCGCAGGCAATCGCCAGCACATTCTTCAAGGCGCCGCCGAGCTGCACGCCGACGCGATCGGAAGAGGCGTAAAGACGAAAGGTGGGACCGGAAATCGCCTGCGCCAGCCGTTCGGCCACCGCCATGTCGGCCGCCGCGATCGCCATGGCGGTCGGCAGGCCCTTGGCGATATCGGCGGCAAAGCCCGGCCCGGAGAGAACGGCGATGGCGTGGTGCGGCAATTCGCGTTCCAGCATGTCGGTCAGAAGATCGCCAGAGACCTTGTCGATGCCCTTGGCGCAGGTGACGACGACGGCGTCAGGCGCGAGATAAGGACCGTAGTGACGTGCCGCATCCGCTTGCGCCTGCGACGGCATGGCGAAGAGCACGATGCCGGCATCCGAAATCGAATCCGGCTCGGCAGAAAATAGCAGCGAATCCGGCAATTCGATGCCGGGCAGCGCAGCGTCATTCATCCGGTCGGTCTTGAGATCGGCCATCAGCGCGGCCTTGCGCCCGACCAGCGTTACCTGGCTCTTGCCCGTCAGGGCGATGACGGCGGCAAGCGCGGTGCCGAAGGCGCCGGCGCCGATGACCGCGATCCGTTCGTTGCCGCTCATGCCTTCGCTCCTCGTTTGCCATGCCCCAGCAGCGTTTCCGCCTTCTGATCGAGCGGCCAGCGCGAGCGCGGCTGCACATCGAGACCATCAGGTGCGGCCCCCGTTGCCATGCGCTCCAGCCCGGCCCAGGCGATCATCACGGCATTGTCGGTACAGAGGCTCAGCGGTGGCGCGATGAAGCGGAAACCATTGAGATCGCAGAGCTCCTGCAGCGTGCGGCGCAGCTCGAGATTGGCGGCAACGCCGCCGGCCACCACCAGTGCCGGCTTTTCCGCCGTCTTCGGAAACTCGCTCTTGAAGCGCTGCAGGCCACGCCCGATCCGATCCTTCAATGTGCGCGACACCGCCTTCTGGAAGGAGGCGCAGATATCGGCAATATCCTGCTCGCTCACCGGCGCGATCGTCGTTGCCGCCAGCCGTACTGCCGTCTTGAGGCCGGAAAAGGAAAAATCCAGCCGCGTCTCGCCGACCAGCGGCCGCGGAAGATCGAATCGGTCCGGATTACCCTTCTTCGCCGCCGCCTCGACGGCCGGACCGCCGGGATAGGGCAGGCCGAGCAGCTTGGCCGTCTTGTCGAAGGCTTCGCCCAGCGCATCGTCGATCGTCGTGCCCCAACGCTCGTACTGACCGACGCCGCGCACCAGGATCAGCTGCGTATGGCCGCCGGAAACGAGCAGCATCAGATAGGGGAAGGCGAGGCCATCCGTCAGCCGTGCCGTCAAGGCATGACCTTCCAGATGGTTGATGGCATAGAGCGGCTTGCCGGTTGCCCTGGATATCGCCTTGCCGGTCATCAACCCAACGAGCAGACCGCCGATCAGGCCGGGGCCAGAGGTGGCCGCAATGGCATCGACATCGGCCAGCGACACATTGGCGCGCTTCAGGGCCTCGTCGATCAGCGTATCCAATGCTTCGACATGGGCGCGCGCGGCAATTTCCGGCACGACCCCGCCATAGGCGCTATGCTCGTCCAGCTGGCTCAAAACAACGTCTGAGCGTACGATGGCGGTGCCGTCATCCTGGCGCTCGACAATGGCCGCGGCGGTTTCGTCGCAGCTTGTTTCGATGCCGAGAATACGAAGAAAGGACGCCATGGAAGTCGTTCAATGCCTGTTGGTCGATTGCGATAAAGCGGAAATATGGTTACGGGGACTGTCGGTAACAACGGATCAAAGCGGATGCAAACAAAACCTTTCCGGATCGGCACGCGCGGCAGCCCGCTAGCATTGGCGCAGGCTCACGAGGCTCGTGACCGCCTGATGGCAGCGCACGGCCTGCCGGAAGAAATGTTCGAGATCGTCGCTCTGACCACCAAGGGCGACCGCATCGCCGATCGTACGCTGGCGGAAATCGGCGGCAAGGGCCTGTTCACGCAAGAGCTGGAAGAGAAACTGACCTCGGGCGAGCTCGACTTTGCCGTACACTCGGCCAAGGACATGGCGACGAAACTGCCGGAAGGATTGGCGCTCACCGCCTACCTGCCGCGCGAGGATATCCGCGATTCCGTCATCGGCCGCACGGCGCCGAAGCTGATCGAGCTGCCGCATGGCGCAACTGTCGGCTCCGCGTCCCTGCGCCGCCAGGCGCTGATCCGCCGCCTGCGCCCCGATATCAACGTCATCACCTTTCGCGGCTCGGTCCAGACCCGGCTGCGCAAACTGGAAGAAGGTCAGGCGGACGCTACACTCCTGGCTGTTGCCGGCCTGAAACGGCTCGGCAAGGTGGACGTGATCACCGATATCCTCGATCCCGACGAATTCCCGCCGGCACCGGCCCAGGGCGCGATCGGCATCGAAAGCCGCATCGGCGACAAGAGGATGAACGACCTACTCGCCGCCATCAATGACAGCTCGACCTTCGACATCGTTTCCTGCGAGCGCGGCTTCCTGGCGGCACTCGACGGCTCCTGTCGCACGCCGATCGCCGGCTACGCCGTCTGCGAAGGCGACCATATCCGGTTCTTCGGCATGATCCTGACGCCGGACGGCCAGCAGGTGCACACGACCACCATCGAGGGCAACCGTCGCGATGCCGAGGCGCTTGGCACCAATGCCGGCCAGGCTATCCGCGCCGAGGCTGGCAGCGCGTTCTTCGAAGACTGGACCTGATCGCCCATGCGCGTCGTCGTCACCCGCCCTCAGCATTCGGGTGAACGCACCGTCCGGCGGCTGACGGAGATGGGACACGAGCCGCTGCCGCTGCCGCTGTCGGAGCCGGTGCACGATGTCGAGGCAGCCCGACAGGCGCTGTCGGAAACGCAAGACGCTATTGCCGTCACCAGCGCCGAGGCGATCCGCACCCTAGCCGCACTGGGCCAAAATATAGCGCCTCATCTTGGTCGCCCGCTCTTTGCCGTCGGCAAGGCGACGGCAAAGGAAGCAAGGATCCTTGGCTTTACCCATGTTCTTACCTCCGAAGGCAGCGGCATCGAACTCGCGCAGCTGATTGCCCACAACCGGGCCGGCATGCAACAGCCCCTGCTCTATCTCGCCGGCTCGCCGCGCGCCGCCGGTTTTGAAACCAGATCGATGGAATTGAATATCCCGCTGCGGACGGTGGAATGCTACCACATGCTGGATATCACCCCCGACGATGCGACCCTCCGCAAGTTTTTTATCGACACCCCTGCCGACGCCGTACTGCTCTATTCCCGCCAGACGGCACTGCGCTTTTTCAGCCTACCCTTCCTGCGGCAACAGCCGGATGCCCTTGCTCCAACGAGGTTCCTCTGCCTCAGTGAAGCGATTGCGGATGCTGTCCCGGCCTTGCTGCGCGCCCAATCGGATATTGCCGCCATGCCGGATGAAGACAGTCTTCTGGCGCTTCTGACGACGGAGTAAGGCCTCAATTTTGATCTAAGCTCTTTCCATATTCGACTTGTCTGTCTAACCTCGCTGCAGCGCATGAAAAGAGGACCTCATGGTATCGCGAAAAACGCCAAACCATTCGAAGCCCAACGACGAGCCGGTCACGATCGACCTCAAAGCTGAGGAAGCTGTGCAAGCCGCAGCTTCGGATGACGTCACCGAGCGCAACCCCAGCGAACCCGGCAGCTCATCCGCCAACGAGGTGGAAATGCCGCTGGAAGCGGAGAAGGAAACGTTGCGCGACGAGGAGGCCGGCGAGCCCATCACGGAAACAGCGGAAGAGAAGCTCAAGGCCGAGCTCGACCAGGAAGCTGAAACCTACTCTTTCCGTAGCGAGCCCCCCGCTGCACCCCAGCGTCAACAAGGATCGACCTCGGGCCTGATTGCCGCCGGCATTGTCGGCGGTCTGATTTCCCTCATCTGCGTCGGCGCCATCCAATATGCCGGCCTTCTGCCCGGCGGCAGGGCAGCGAAGGACACGTCCGCCGATATCGCCGCGCTCACCGCCGAAATCGATGGACTGAAACAAACCGTTTCCAATCTCGCCGCCGCACCCGCAGCAGCACCTGACACGACGCTCGCCGCCCGCATCGCGACCCTTGAGACCGCCGCGGCCAACAACACGGCGACCGGCGGATCATCCGGAGCAAGCAGCGGCGACGCCGATCAGAAGATCGCGGCGCTCAGTGCTGAGATGGGCCAATTGAAGGCAAGCCTCGACCAGGCGACGCAAAGCCGGGCCTCGGCCGACGCCGATGTCAGCAAGCGTCTCGATGATGCCGAAAAGAAACTGAGCGAGCCGAGCCAGGAAAGCGCCGTTGCCCGTGCGATTGCGGCCGCGGCATTGAAGGCCGCGATCGATCGCGGCGGGCCTTTCCAGCCCGAGCTCGACACCTTCGCCAATGTCGCGCCGGATGATCCTGCCGTTGCCGATCTCAAGAATTTCGCCCAGAGCGGCATTCCGTCCCGTGCCGATCTCATTCGCCAGGTTTCCAACGTCACGACCGCGATCGTCGGCTCGGTGCAGCAGGACGATCCGAACCAGAGCTGGAGCGACCGGATGCTGTCGGGCGCCAAATCCCTGGTGCAGGTGCGCCCGGTCGGCAATGTCGCCGGCGATGGCGTCGATGCTATTGCAGCCCGCTTCGAGGATAAGGTGAAGAATGGCGACCTGCCCGGCGCCATCACCGAATGGAGCAGCCTGCCGGATGCCGCCAAATCGGCTTCCGCCGCCTTCAAGCAGTCGCTGGAAGCCCGCATCCGCGTCGAGGATCTGGTCAGCGACGCCCTGTCGAAGGCGATCGCCAATACCGGAAAACAGAACTGAGGACGGAGCGCGAGAATGATCAGACTGCTTATCTTCGCCCTCCTCGTCCTGGCGCTCGGCTATGGCTTTTCGTGGCTCGCGGATCGCCCCGGCGATCTCTCGCTGGTCTGGGAAGGCCAGCTCTACCAGACCAAGCTGATCGTCGCCGCCGGTATCCTGATCGCGTTGGTCGCGGCCGCCATGATCGTCTGGTGGTTCATCCGGCTGATCTGGAACTCACCACATTCCGTCACCCGCTATTTCCGCGCCCGCAAGCGAGATCGTGGCTATCAGGCGCTGTCGACCGGGCTGATCGCCGCCGGTGCCGGCAATGCGCTGCTTGCCCGGAAGATGGCGGCGCGCACGCGCGGCCTGATCCGCGCCGACCAGGAGCCGCTGATCAACCTGCTTGAGGCGCAGGCGGCCCTGATCGAAGGCAAGCATGACGAAGCGCGCCAGAAATTCGAGCTGATGGCCAACGACCCGGAAACCCGGGAACTCGGCTTGCGCGGTCTCTATCTCGAGGCCAAGCGCCTCGGCGCCAATGAGGCGGCGCGGCAATATGCCGAAAAGGCCGCCGATCACGCCCCCTATCTGCCCTGGGCTGCGCAGGCAACGCTGGAGTATCGCAGCCAGGCCGGCAACTGGGACGATGCCATCAAGCTTCTCGACCAGCAGAAAGTCGCCCATGTCGTCGACAAGGAGACCGCCAACCGCCAGCGCGCCGTGCTCCTGACCGCACGCGCCAACGACAAACTCGAAAGCGATCCGGCCGGCGCCCGCGACGATGCGCTCGCGGCGCTGAAACTGTCCGCCGATTTCGTCCCCGCCGCGCTGACCGCCGCCAAGGCATTGTTCCGCGAAGACAAGGTGCGCAAGGCCGCCTCCATGCTCGAACAGGTCTGGAAGGCAAAGCCGCATCCGGAGATCGGCAAAGCCTATGTCCGCGCCCGCAGCGGCGACAGCGTCACCGACCGCCTGAAGCGCGCCGAGCGGCTGGAAGCCATCCGCCCTAACAATGTCGAGGCGCTGCTCGTCACCGCGAAGGCGGCGCTTGATGCCCACGACTTCGCCAAGGCCCGCGCCAAGGCCGAGGCCGCCGCCCGCATCGACGCCCGCGAGGGCGCCTTCCTGCTGCTGGCCGATATCGAGGAGGCCGAGACCAACGACCAGGGCCGCGTCCGCCACTGGATGGGGCAGGGG